>JBBIUL010000082.1:0-8614 GCA_037440265.1 Nitrospira sp.
TTCCTGGGGAAACTATAGATGGAATGCTTCACCCTTAAAGAAAAACTGACTGACTATATTGACGGCAATCTTTCCGAAAAAGAGAAATTGCTTGCAGACGATCACCTTGCATCCTGCAGGAAATGCCGGCTCTCTCTTTCTGAACTGGACAAAACCGTAAAACTCCTGAAAGGCCTTGACGAGAAAGACCCCCCTCCCTGGCTCACCCGGCAGATAATGTCGAAAGTAACCGGCACTGAAACCCGGCAGGGATTGTTCAGCAGATTATTCCATCCGATCCATATAAAGCTCCCCCTGCAAGCCGCTGGTGCTGTGCTCATCGCAATAACTGCGTTTTATATATTTAAAACCATGCCTCAGGAAACCGGTATCTATCAGACGCTTTCTGAAGAAGCTCCTTCGGAACGTGCTGTGCCGGGGCAGGCTCGTGAAAAAGATGCGGGCGTAAAACCGCCGCTTACAGGTCTGCATGGGGAAAAGAAGAGTGTCCTTGCCGCACCTGCAGATGCCCCTGCGCTTCCTGCATCAGAAGAACCTGCTTCTTCCTCAAGAAAACCTGGTATTGCAATGCAGAAGAATGCTGTCCCGCCGGCACCGGCTCCACTTTATGAACAGGAAAAAAGAGCAGCTGCTTCAGCTTATTCCGAACACGGCAAAATGAGGGAAGATGCCTTCTCAAAATCATCTGAGGCAGTTCCTTCCGGATTCCCGCAGCAGGAGAAATTTATCTTCAATATGACTGCAGAGGACCCTGCAAAAGCAATGGCAGATATAGAAAAAGCTGCGTTAGCGCTCGGGGCTGAGGACATTGTGATGAAATCTGCTCGCTCCGGCAGCATCCTTACGTTAAAACTCGACCAGGGAAAGATTGAACCTCTCTATGCATCACTGGCAAAAATCGGAGCGGTTAAGGAACAGAAAGGTTCGTGGACGTTTTCACAGGACAGTCCTGTGGTCCTTCTGGAAATATTCCTGACGCCGGCAGGCCTGCCCGTCCGGTAGGCAGTGGAAAACAGCCGTTTGTCTCGATAACACACGATATGTCAGATCATGTTTTTGCTTAATCGAACAGATAAAGGGGTATAATACGGATTGCAATGAAAATACTTGATTTCTTCGAAAAAACAGGCGACCTAGCCCTCTATTACATAAACCAGGCAGGCAGGATGGCACTGTTTCTCCTCTCCACGCTCCTGAATATTATCACCCCCCCTTACTATAAAGTATCGTATATCACGAAACAGATCTATATCATCGGTTCACTCTCGATCTTCGTCATTATCTTCACCGGCGCATTTACCGGAATGGTACTGGGACTGCAAGGTTATAACACGCTTCGCAAGTTCAGTTCTGAAGGGCTGCTCGGATCCGCGGTTGCATTAAGTCTTATCAGGGAGTTAGGGCCTGTCCTTGCCGCCCTGATGGTCACCGGCCGTGCGGGATCCGCCATCTGCGCTGAGATCGGGATCATGAGGAATTCCGAACAGATCGATGCCCTTGAGTGCATGGCAATAGATCCCCTTAAATATATTATGGCGCCCAAATTCATCGCCACTGTCATCTCCATGCCTCTGCTTACCGCGATCTTTGACGTTGTGGGCATCTTTGGAGGTTACATCGTCGGGGTTGGGCTTCTCGGAGGAAACGAGGGGGCATATTTTTCAAGCATGGCCAAGGACGTAGAATTCCAAGACTTATACATGGGTTTTGTCAAATCCATCTGCTTTGGTCTTCTCATCGTCTGGATCTGCTCTTCCAAAGGTTATTTTGTACATATGGAAAGAAACGGCGGGTTCGGGGCCGAGGGGGTCAGCAGGGCGACCACCAATGCCGTTGTACTGTCGTCTGTTTCAATTCTGGTCTTTGACTACTTCATCACATCGATAATGCTATGAGCGAACAACCGATTATAGAACTTAACGGGGTCAGAAAACGTTTCGGCCGCCAGGATGTCCTGAAAGGGATTAACCTGTCTGTCATGGAAGGCAAAACAACCGTGATTGTCGGAGGGAGCGGACAAGGCAAAAGCCTGATCATCAAACATATCCTTGGACTCATGAAGCCGGACAGCGGCAGCGTTCACGTTTTCGGTAAGGACATCAACCGCCTGAAAAAAGCCGAGCTGAGGGATATCCGGACAAACTTCGGAGTCCTCTTTCAGACTGCTGCGCTCTTCGACTCCATGACAGTTTTCGACAACGTAGCACTTCCCCTGCGCGAACGCACAAAGGCATCTGAACAGGAGGTGCGTGAAATTGTCCACGAAAAACTTAAAATGATGGAGCTTGAAGGGAGCGACGAAAAGTATCCTGCCCAACTCAGCGGGGGCATGAGAAAAAGGGTGGGCCTTGCCAGGGCCCTTGTCCTCAATCCAAAAATAGTTTTTTTTGACGAGCCTACCACAGGGCTTGATATAGCAAGGAGCAATGAGATCTACAGGGTTTTTTTCAGGACGCAGAAAAAACTGAAATATACGGCAGTTATCGTTAGCCATGACGTCCCAAGGATCTTCAAACTTGCCGATTACGTTGCCCTCATATATGATGGAATTATCCAGGACTGTCTTTCACCTGAGGAATTCCAGGTTTCCGAAAATCCTCTGATAAAGGATTTCGTCGAAACAACCATGGGCCAGATATATACCAGTGAACAGATGGAAGGAGAATAACGCACCATGAAAAAAATAACCATTGAGACTGGCGTCGGCTTTTTTCTGATTATCGGCCTGCTCTGCCTGGCGTATCTTTCAGTAAAACTCGGGGATGTCAATCTCTTCGGCACAAAACAGTATACGGTCAAGGCACGGTTTGCCAGCATCACCGGATTGAAGGAAGGTTCCGGAGTGGAGATCGCCGGAGTAACTGTGGGAAAGGTATCAAAAATACATCTCGACAAATATGAAGCCCTTATTGAACTTCTGATAAACTCCGGCGTCAGGATACAGGAAGACTCCATTGCATCGATCAGGACCCAGGGAATCATCGGCGACAAGTATGTGAAGATTCTTCCCGGCGGTTCCGAAGAATATATAAAGGATAACGGAGAGATTTTCGAAACAGAATCAGCTATCGAACTTGAAGAGCTGGTCAGCAAATATATCTTCGACAAAAAATAACAGGTAATGCAGAGTGCCTTTATAATTATAGTTCACTGCCGCAGTTTGTTTTTTCCCCGGACCGGCTTTTGGGTGATTTCTTTCATTGATGTTTATTATAATGATACTATCGATATGATCCCGGAGGATGTAAGATGAAAATCAGGTCACTCTGTCTCTGCGTGGCGCTTCTTGGCATTACCATATTATTTACTCATATTCCCGCCACTGCTGACGGGGCCACTCCCACTGCCGAAGTTAAATCAACAATCGACGGGATCCTTGACATCCTCAAGGACAAGAACCTTTCATCTTTAGCCAACAGGGAGAAAAGACGGACAAAGATGAGGGACCTGGTCAGGACACGTTTCGACTTTGAAGAAATGGCAAAGCGTTCACTCGCCCGCCACTGGAATGACAGAACACCTGAGGAGAGGAAAGATTTTGTTTCGCTTTTTTCTGATCTGATTGAGGCATCCTATGTCGACAAAATCGAATCCTATGCCGACGAAAAGATCACGTACGACCGGGAAGAAATCAGAGGAGCCAAATACGGATCTGTCAGCACAACCATAATCTCTGCAAAAGCAGACATCCCCATTGAATATAAAGTCATTCAGAAGGACGGTATGTGGCGGGTCTACGATGTCGTTATCGAAGGGGTCAGTTTTATCAGCACCTACCGGAGTCAGTACAACAGGACTATTGTCAGTGAGTCCTATGCCCGTCTGATTCAGGAAATGAAAGTCAAAATAAGTGAGATTAACCATTCTCCCGGCAAAAACTCTCCTGCAACAAAATAGGCTGCACATGGGACGCAATATAAATCATTTATTAGCACACATAAGGAACCACTATGGGGAAATCTGATCTGTCCGATCTCATACGACAGATGAAGGACGAGATAAAGATCTTCGAGTCCCTTGATGATCGCGAACTGGAAGACGTCATCCCCTGCTGCGAGAGCATCCGCTATGAAAAAGGCGAAGTAGTATTCAGGGAGGATGATCCGGGAGAGTTTATGGGGTTCGTTGTCTCGGGCAAGCTGGAAGTAAAAAAAGAGACCGAGTTCCAGGACAAGCAGATAATCATTGCCCTGCTCGGCAAAGGGTCATTCGTCGGAGAACAGTCTTTGTTCAACCACCAGCTCCGCTCGGCTACAGTAACCGCTGCCGAAGACACGGAAATGGTCATCCTGCGTCGCGATGCTTTCAAAAAACTGATGCAGGATTCTCCTCAAACAGCAATCAAGATCCTTCAGGAGATCATAAGAATCCTTGCGATACGGCTCCGCAAGGCCACTGAGAGATTGACCACAATATTCTGAAATCATTACAACACGATCCTGCTACTCCCTGACTTTTTTGTTCCGATACTGGAAATAAATATCCCTGAATGCCATATACGGATCAATGGCGTCTTTCTTGACATCTTCATAATCTCCGATAAAAAGGGAGGTTCTGTTCACCCGGTCTCCCGCCTTTACAGCCAACCGGTCGGTGCCGGGGGTTATATAGTTGACAGGATCAAGAAAGAAGTCACCTGACAACCCGATCGTGTCACGAAGACTGGAAGGCCCGAACACCGGCAGGTTCAGATAAAACCCGGGGCCAAAACCCCATACCCCGAGTGTCTGTCCCAGATCCTCATCCTGGCTTCTCAATCCGAATTCGGTCTTGGCAACATCAAAGAGTCCGCCGATGCCGAAAAAAGTATTGGCACAAAAACGCAGCATCTCAATCCCGGCGGATTTCAGTTTCAGCTGAAGGAGATTGTTTACCACCCGCACAGGAGTTGCAGCATTATCAAACACATTACGGACTCCGATCCTCACATCTTCAGGTACAACAGCAGAATATCCCTGAGCCGCAGGCTTCAACAGCCAGAAATACAGTTTGTCATTGAAATGAAAAAATAACCGGTTAAGCGGCTCCAGGGGATCAGCTATATGCAAAACATCATCATCCTCATAATATGCGTTGTCTTCAGAAAATTCTCCGGGGCTGTCGGCCTTTCCGAGAACAATCGGGGCAGATTGCCTGCCGGCACCTTCCTCATGGCTGTCATCTTCCTGCGACGCAACCGACTGTCCGTTGATCTGAGGAGATATCAGGGGTTCAGGCATGCCGGCTGCAAAACATGGGGCAGCAAATGTAATACTGACAAAAACCAATATAAAGGCAAGCTTGCGGGGTATCATAATATCATCCACCTCTTTTTCCATCATTTTTTCTGCAAGAGCAACAACCAGTCTGCCAGCAAACAAAACCGTTTTCAATGTTTTGTTTTAATCCTATAACATATTCTTGGTATCTGCAAGTTCACGGGAACTTTTTCACCAAGCTCCCTGTCTAAGAAACAAGACCGGTCAATAAACTTTTTCTCAAAGGAGGACAACATGAAGTTGGGGTCATATCTTTTAGCTGTTGCCGTACTGTTAGGCATATCCGGAATGGGGCAGGGCATTGCTTCCGTATCGGGAAATAACAGGGAAAATCCGAACGTCCTTTCGAGCGGACTGAATGACCAGACGGATGTCGCAGTGACCATTTATAATGTCAATCTCGGCCTTGTAAAAGACAGGAGACAGTTACCGCTGCCGCGGGGCACGCATGAGCTCAGGTTCATGGATATTGCCTCTCAGATAATACCGACCAGCGTGCATATTGCTTCAGTATCAGACCCTGCCAGCCTAACTGTGCTGGAGCAGAATTACGAATACGATCTCCTTAACCCGCAGAAGCTCATGGACAAGTATGTCGGCAGGGAAGTCAGACTCTATTACAAAAACCCTTACACCGAGCGTGAAGAGATCGTGCCTGCAACACTTCTTTCGAACAATGGCGGCCCGATTTTCAAAATCGGAGATGAGATAACGTTCGGCCATCCGGGAAGATTAATTTTCCCCGGCGTCCCGGACAACCTCATTTCCCAGCCGACACTCGTATGGCTCCTTGGCAATGCCCGATCCAGCGGACAGCACATTGAAGCAACATACCTGACAAACGGAATCAACTGGCGTGCAGATTATGTTGTTACATTAAACGACAAAGACACAAAGGCCGACATGTCCGGCTGGGTTACCATCGACAATAGGAGCGGGGCAACCTACACAAACGCCAAGCTGAAGCTCGTTGCCGGTGATGTGAACAGGGTAAGGGACGAATATGAATACAAAGACAAGATGCTCCGCTACGCAGCAGCCGAAGCTGTCCCGTCTGCAAAACAGTTCAGGGAAGAGGAGTTTTTCGAATACCATCTCTATACGCTCGAAAGGCCCTCTACCATCAAAAACAATCAGACGAAACAAATAGCGCTTGTAAGCGCCGATACCGTCCCAATAAAAAAAGAGCTTGTCTATTACGGCGCCCAGCATTATTACCGAAGCAGTTATGGCGAAAGGATTTCGAACCAGAAGATAGGTGTCTTTGTCCAGATAGAAAACAGGAAAGACCACAACCTTGGAATGCCTCTGCCAAAAGGCACCGTCAGGGTATATAAACATGATCAGGACGGCAGCCTGCAGTTTGTCGGCGAAAATACCATTGACCATACGCCGAAGGATGAGAAGATCCGGATGAAACTGGGAGATGCATTTGATGTGGTCGGCAGCAGGAAGCAGACCGACTGGAAAAAGATTGCCTCTGACACCTATGAGGCAGGATTTGAGATATCGCTCCGGAACCACAAAAAAGAAGACGTCACGGTAAAGGTCATCGAACCGATTCCCGGAGACTGGACAATGCTCAGTTCCTCACACAACCATGAGAAATCCGAGGCCTTCACTGCCGAGTTCAATGTCCCTGTGCCAAAGGACAAAGAATCAAAATTAACCTACAGGGTCAGGATGAGATTTTAGCTGCAGCCGCAATAACCTCGGTAATCGTTCGTTTGATGAGCGGAACTCCCCGATGCAATACGGGGAGTTCCGCTGTTTTTTCCCCTGATCTGCTCTTTCCCTTTCCCTGCACTTGAAAGGTATGCCTATCTGTAAAATATACCGCCCGTGGATTATATATTTTTCAGAGCCTGAGCCTTACCAGAGAAGCCGGATTGATATTCATATCAAAAACTTTTACACCGAAATGAAGGTGCGGGCCGGTCGACCTGCCGGATGATCCCACGAACCCGATTATACCGCCTTTCAGGACAGCATCACCGCTGGTTATATTGAATCCGGATAAATGCATATAAACCGTATACACGCCCAGCCCGTGGTCAAGGACAATCGTATTGCCGCCAAAAAACAGATCTTCTGCCAGAACAACCGTTCCGCTGTTCGAAGCCCTCACTGCTTCGCCATCCCTGCCCTTTATGTCAATACCCTTGTGCACACTGATCTTTTTCCTGTTCATAATCCGTTTTACGCCAAACGCAGTTGAAATATCATTTCCAAGGGGCATGATGAAACTGCCTTCCCATACTTTCCCGGTCGTCTGCTTCCAGATCCGGCTGAGTTTTTCTGCTTCCTGTTCCGCCCTCTTCAGGTCTTCTGGGTTAAGCGTAACTTTCTCTTCAGGGAGGTTCAGGTGTATTTCCTTAAAGCTTGCCGGGTTCACCGTTATGCTTGCGTGCTGTGTCACTTCACCAGTTTTTACCCTGACAGTATAAGCGCCGGGTTTCATATCCATATCAGAGCCTATAAGGGCAAGAGAGCAGGAATTTCCGCATGAGCTGAAGGGATATTGTTTTCCGTCTGTTTCAGCAAACAGTTCACCATGCTCAGCAGGACCCGTTACCCTTACCACAAAGGCATCGCCCGGCATAATCTCGGGGGGTATTACATCAATCTGATAAAAACCTGAGGCAGCTTTTACGGACAACAATAAAATTGAGACAACAATCAATAATATATTTTCTCTGGCCAGTCTCATCAAGAATGCCTTTCCTGATAAAGAGAACTGTTTTTATCATCCGGTGACTTTGACTTCCTGCTCCCTTCATAGAGCTCATATTCGAGCAGTCTGCATTCGATCCTGCTGTTGAAAAAGGTCATTTTCCTCTTTGTCCTCAGGCCAACCTTCCTGGCCAGACTGAGATTGCCGGTAAAAATATATCCCCTGTAGCCTTTGCATTTCTGCTTAAAGAAGTCACCGATGCCGGCATATACGCCCTCAAGCTGTTTGCTGTCTCCCATACGCTCTCCATATTCAGGGTTCAGCAGGACAATTCCTGTCTTAGGGGGAACAGGTGTATCGGCATAATCACAGACTTTGTACTCAATATGCTGAGCAATACCAGCTGCAGATGCATTTTTCATGGAAGTTTCTATAGCCTGTCTGCTTGCATCGGAAGCGATTACCCTGTTGTCCAGCTTTTTTCTGGCCATGGCATCTGCTTCTGACCGCAGATTTTTCCAGGTGGTCTCATTGTACCCTTTCAAATGCATAAAACCGAAGTTGTCTCTCGAGAGCCCCGGGGCTTTATTGAGTCCCAGAAGCACAGCTTCGATTGCCATCGTCCCGCTGCCGCACATCGGATTGATAAAGCTTCCGTCATCATTCCATCCGGTTGCCATCA
>JBBIUL010000083.1:0-8569 GCA_037440265.1 Nitrospira sp.
TTCATCCTGATTAAATCGTGCTTTTTTGCCAAACGGTCTTGAGGGAGGCGTTGGCAGCGGCTTGTTCTTTTTTTTCATGTTGTCTCTCCTTAATGCAGATCAGTTTAATTTAATTAATTGCTTTAAATTAATATTGATAACACCATGATTAATCAGTATAAATTAACCCTTAATAATCTTCATAATGGGCCTTTGAAGGATGCGTATTGCTAATGAGCGATTTGTCGAAAATCTCTTCAGATAGTATCTCCCGTTTGATATATCCCAGTTTCTTCATGATCCTGACGAACTGCATTGTTGCATCAATATATGGCCCTGAAAGCATCGAACAGTACTTTGGAGAGACCATCAGGACATCCAATGCGAACTCTTTGTCAATAAACCCGAGGTAGTCAGAGATGATCTGTGAGGCCTCATCAGTTTTTTCCATAAGAAAAACAGATGCCTCTTCATGGCAGACGAGAAACTGTTCTGCCAGAGGGCGGGCAGCTTCAAGCATTCTGCTATTCGCCAAAATCCCATAGCTTGGATTGTTGGGCCAGAGCATAGCAGGTGGGTACAGCATCCTGCCGTCAGAGAATTTCTTTACCGCAACTGAGAGTGCAGGAGTGCCGATTACTGCAGAGACCTGTTCTTTTACAAAAGCCTCCATGACCTGGTCTGCCCATGAAAAGTTTATTACGCTGATCTTTCCTGGCAACGAAAAGCGATCCAG
Source organism: Nitrospira sp. (assembly GCA_037440265.1). Classification (GTDB taxonomy): domain Bacteria; phylum Nitrospirota; class Thermodesulfovibrionia; order Thermodesulfovibrionales; family UBA6898; genus JBBIUL01. The sequence goes on from JBBIUL010000083.1 coordinate 716, forward strand.
ACAGTCTTTCAGAATAACGTCATGAATTGAACCGATTCCGGGGACCCCGATTTTCAGTCCCTGCAGCTGCATAAAAATATCTGCAAGGCTTTTTTTCTCAGGATAGCCGATAAAGCTGCTCCTGCCGCTTAACACAGTCCCTTCCATATGTCCGCCGGCAATACATTTTATGGCAAGCCCGTTATTGATGCCGATAATTGCAGGAGGCAATCCCATGTATGCAAGGTCAATATCCTGGGTCTCAAATGCCCTCAAGATAGCAGGACCGGTGCCAAAGAGTCTCCACTCAGGGTTAATGCCCGATTTTCTGAGGATATTTTTTTCAGCCATCAGGAGCATCGATGTATGATACAGAGTTGAAAGATGTCCTATCCTGAGCTTCATCCGTTTATTTTACTTTCCGCTGTGACAATATTCAAATCTCCTTTATTGACACGGCAGTTTATAAGGTTGTAGATTACAGATAATAAGATGCTCTTTCTGAAATGAACAAGGGACTCATACATATCTATACAGGAGACGGAAAAGGGAAGACAACTGCCGCTGTCGGCCTGGCGGTCCGGGCAGCAAGCCGGGGTTTGAAAACGCTCTACGCACAGTTCTTCAAGGAAAAAACAGCCGGGGAGACAGCCATGCTTGAACGCCTTGGCATTGAAACAAAAGTTTTTAATAAGGTCAAGTCACCTTTTTTTCATCCTTCGGCCGACAAAGAGGAACTCCGGAAGGAAATCAGGAGCGCTCTGTCATATCTGTCAGGAATATTTGATGAACGAAGGTTTGATCTGGTTATTCTCGACGAATTCATTTGTCTTGTATCGGAAAATCTTCTCTCAGAAGATGAAGCGCTGCGTTTTATCGCCGCTAAACCCGAAGGATTGGAACTGGTCTTGACCGGACGGGGCGCCGGTGAACGTCTTATCAATAATGCGGATTATGTCACGAACATGCAAAAAGTAAAACATCCGTACAGGAACCAGGTTGCAAGCAGAAAGGGAATCGAATTCTGAAGTAATGGGACCAAAAGGACCTATGTTTTTTCCTCAGTCATCTTCCGCCGGACATAATATATCCTCTGAAACACCGTAAAATGCGTCAGTACTGCCAGCACCCAGAGCACAGGCAGAATCAGCCCGGAAATGGTACCGAATGAGACTAAGATCAGGCGTTCGGGTCTCTCCATAAGGCCATGGCTGCATTGAGCGCCGAGACCTTCGGCACGGGCACGAACATAGCTGATGAGAAGAGCGCCCACCAGCGATGCAATGCAGAGGATAGCGCCGGCATGTTCATTCCTGGTTCCCAGGTTCCATGCAATTGCGAGCAGGACAAAGGCATCTGAATACCGGTCGAGCACAGAATCAAGAAAGGCCCCGAACCTTGTGTTTTTGTTATTGATGCGGGCAATAACTCCGTCGAGCATATCGAAAAACCCACCGGCAAGAACAAGGATGCCTCCCAGAACAAGGTCAGAGAGCAAAACATAAGAGGCAGCAACAGTTACGAGGAATCCGGCTATAGTGACGGTATTGGGGGAAAAAGGTATTTTTCTTGCGATGCGGGAGAGCGGTCCGTCAAGAAAGTGTCCGAGTTTTTCACCGATCATGTACGACTTTTGTTATTCCGAGTTTTTCACCGATCATGTACGACTTTTGTTATCTCTCTCTTTTTGCACTGATAAATTCTTCCACCATGGTTTTTGCCAGGTCATCCGTAAACTGTTTCGGGGGGTGTTTCATGAAATAAGCAGAAGGGGAGATAAGAGGGCCGCCGACCTTGCGGTCGCGTGCAATCCTGCAGCACCGTATTGCATCGATTACCACCCCTGCGCTGTTGGGAGAGTCTTCGACTGATAATCTCATTTCTATGTGAAGGGGTATGTTCCCAAATCCCCTCCCCTCTATCCTGAAGAAACATACCTTGTTGTCATTCAGCCATGGCACATAATCAGACGGCCCTATGTGTATGTTCTCTGATTCAAGGCGCGTCTGAAGCTGGGACTGGACAGCCTCTGTCTTGGATATCTTCTTTTTGGTGAGCCGTGACCGGTTAAGCATATTAAGAAAATCAGTGTTGCCTCCGACATTCATCTGATATGTTTTGTCGACCTTTACCCCGCGGTCTTCGAAGAGCTTTGTGAGGCAGCGGTGGATTATGGTTGCGCCGATCTGGCTCTTGATGTCATCCCCAATTGCCGGTATCCCCTGCTCGGCAAACCTCTGAGCCCATGCCTTGTTCGAAACAATAAAGACCGGGATGCAATTGATGAAGCTGACCCCGGTCTTCAGGCATGCATCAGCATAATACTCTGTTGCCTTTTCAGAGCCGACCGGGAGATAGTTTATAAGGATTTCAGCTCCTGACTGTCTCAGTGCCTTTACAATGTCCACAGGCTTCTGTCCGGAAGGAATGAACCGCCTGTCATCCTGATAGTTCTTCATATGGTCTGATACACCGTCAAGAATACTGCCCATCTGTACTCTGACACCGGTCTTCGACGGGGCATGAAAAACCTTCGTGCAGTTCGGCTTTGCCAGGAGCGCTTCACTCACTGCTTTGCCGACCTTTCTTTTGTCTATGTCGAATGCTGCAACAATTTTAATGCTGTCCGGTGTGTACCCTCCGAGGTTATAATGCATAAGCCCGAGCGAATGGTCGGGATGGGTACTCTTCAGCTTTTTGTAGTACTCAATTCCCTGAATTAAAGCGCTTGCGCAGTTACCCAGTCCGGCAATAGCAACCCTTATCTGTCTCATGAATGTCCCCTTTATATTTTTTCTTGATCAGGCAATATGCTCGAATAAGAGTACGTACCCTAACTCCTGCTGCTTTTTGAAGACCTTTTATGCAGAAGCAGAATAAGGTCTTCAAGTTTGATATCGAATTCACTCAAAAGCGTTCCCATTGATTCTTCACAGTAATCAAGGAACCGTTTCCATATTCTCTGGACAGTGTCCTTGTCTATTTTCGCGTTGACTGCAGCCTCACGATAACTCATGCCGCCGAGGAGGTACTCGATCACCTCCCGTATCTTTTCCTCCTTGGTATGCATGCCGAAAAAGAAGGTTACCCTTCTCTCTGAAAACTTTGCGTTGCACGTTTTGCACCTGAGGAGTTTCCTGTTCTCCTTGCCGTAACGGTTCTGGACAATAATGTTCCCCAGCCCTCTCCTGCCGTGATCATCACAGTGCTCATTCGGGCAAAAAAAATCATATACGTTAAATGGGATGTCCATAAAAAGCATATCTTGTATATCAAAGATCGCTGTTTATGTCAAGAAGAATTAACAATAAAGTGGGGACAGTCTTTTGCCGTTTCATTTCAGTAATTGTTTGTATGACCTTGCGATTATTGAGCGTCTTCTATATACTTAATATTCTTTTGCGTGCAGGAATCCCCTGAGCTTGGAGCATTCGACGCTTGCTGCTTCCGATAGTGGGTCTGTCGAGTGTATAAAATTGTCCGTTTGTGGCTCTAATGTCCTTTTTAAATGCAGAGAAAAGATTAAACATATACATTGTACGGAGGAAATTATGGAAAAAACATTGTCAATAGTAAAGCCTGACGGAGTCAGGAAAAACCTCATCGGAGAAGTGATCTCCCGCTTTGAAAAAAAGGGGCTCCGTATTGCCGCGGTCAAAAAGATCAGTCTGACCAAGTTTGATGCCCAGCGGTTCTATAAGGTCCACAAAGACAGGCCTTTCTACGACAGCCTCACTGATTTCATGTCGGAAGGACCCATTGTTGTCATTGTCATTGAAGGAGAAAACGCAATAGCACAGGTACGGGAAATCATGGGGGCAACCAATCCAAAGGACGCCGCCCCCGGTACGATCAGGGCTGACTTCGCTTCTGATATTGAGCATAATATCGTTCACGGTTCAGATTCAACAGCGTCTGCCGACTACGAAATACCCTTCTTTTTTTCAGAGCTGGAGATACAGTAACAAATCATTTTTGCTGTTTCCTTCCCTTATCAGGTGTCCCTTGGTATCATCAGAGGACACCTCTGTTTATTGACATTACACTATAAAAAACGTATTATTTTATTATGAACTATAAGTGTTTTTGTGGAGAAGATCATGTTTGAAAAATTCACTGAACGGGGCAGAAAAGTCATAATATTTGCAAAAGAAGAGGCTGAAAAACGCCAGAATGACTACCTCGGCACAGAACACCTTATATTGGCCATATTACGGGAAGATGATGGGCTTCCGGTTGCAATTCTCAAGAAAATGGGTCTTGCCATAGAAGAGCTGAGAATGGAAATAGAGCGGAATCTCCCCTCGGGGATGAATCTTCTCACCTTCGGAGACATCCCGTTTACGCCCAGGGCAAAAAAGGTGCTTGAACTTGCTGTCGAGGAGGCACGGCTGCTCGGCCATAACTATATAGGGAGCGAACACCTCCTGCTCGGACTGATACGAGAGGATGAAGGGATCGCAGGTAAAATCCTGCGCAATCTTGGGGCGAACCTTCTTGGCGCCAGGCAGCTTACCATCAACCTTTCGATGAAGTCATATGCGCACATAAAGGAAAAAAGGAGCGCCACCCCTGCCCTTGATGAATTCGGCAGGGACCTTACCTTAATGGCCAAGGAAAACCGCCTCGATCCGGTAATCGGCAGGAGCGATGAAATCGAAAGGGTCCTCCAGGTTCTGGGAAGGAGGATAAAGAACAATCCGGCCATTATCGGTGAGCCGGGAGTGGGCAAAACCGCTATTGTCGAAGGTCTCTGCCAGAGGATTATAAATGCGGATGTCCCCGAAAGCCTGCTCGGCAAAAGGATTGTTTCACTTGACCTTGGCGCGCTGATTGCCGGGACAAAATACCGCGGACAGTTTGAGGAACGGCTGAAGATCGTCATGAAGGAGATTGTCCAGACTGACAACATCATCCTTTTTATCGACGAATTGCATACCCTGATCGGCGCAGGCGCTGCTGAAGGGTCCATTGATGCATCAAGCATGCTGAAGCCCGCGCTTTCACGCGGTGAGATACAGTGTATCGGCGCTACTACCCCGGATGAGTACAGAAAGCATATCGAAAAAGACAGGGCCTTTGAGAGGAGATTTCAGCCGATATACATCCAGCCGCCCGACATGTTTACCACGGTTGAAATTCTGAGCGGCATCAAGGCAAGCTATGAGTCGCACCATAAGGTCAAGATAAGCCCTGAGGCGATAACCGCTTCGGCAAAACTCTCCGACCGGTACATATCAGACCGTTTTTTGCCTGACAAGGCCATAGACGTTCTGGATGAAACCAGTTCAAGGATTAAACTGAAGCGCTTTACTCCGCCGCTTGAACTGAAAGAGATTGAATTCAAGTTGAACAGGCTCAACAAGGAAAAGAACCTTTATATAAAACTTCATGATCTTGAAAAAGCCTCTTCAGTACGGAATGAGGAAGACAAGCTGAAAAAGATTTTTGAGCAGACCCAGTCTGAGTGGCGTGAAGGGCTGAATAAAGAGATCCCTGTTGTGAAAGAAGAGGATATCGCATATACCATCGCCAAAATGACCGGCATTCCGATCGTAAAGATTGAACAGAAAGAGTCCGAAAAACTCCTGAACATGGAGGATGAACTTCACCGGCGCATCATAGCACAGCATGAGGCCGTGAAAGTAGTCTCAACCTCCCTGAGGCGGTCACGGGCAGGATTAAAGAGCAGCAAAAAACCGATCGGCTCATTCTTTTTCCTGGGCCCTACCGGTGTCGGCAAGACCGAGCTGGCTAAGGCGCTTGCGAGTTTTCTGTTCAACGATGAAAACTCGCTCATCAAAATTGACATGTCTGAGTATATTGAACGGTTCAATGTCTCGAAACTGACCGGCGCACCGCCAGGATACGTCGGATACGAAGAAGGCGGCCAGCTTACTGAAAAAGTAAGAAAAAAACCGTATTCCGTAATACTCTTTGACGAAATCGAAAAAGCACATCCGGATGTTTTCAATATACTTCTGCAGGTGCTTGATGAAGGGGTGCTTACGGACAGCTTCGGGAGAAAAGTCGACTTCAGAAACACCGTAATCATCATGACTTCAAACATCGGTGCCAGGATCATTGAGAAGGCGACCCCCCTTGGGTTCCAGAGAGAAAAAGCCGAGCTCATTTACGACAATATAAAAGAAAATGTCCTGAATGAATTAAGAAAGGCCTTCAACCCTGAATTTCTTAACCGTGTCGATGAAATAGTGGTATTTCATCAGCTCGAAAAGAAACACCTGCTCTCCATTATAGATCTGATCATCGAGGAGACAAACAGAATGCTCCTGGAACAGGAACTCGTCGTAGAAGTATCGCAGGAAGTCAAGGAATGGATCCTTGAGGAATATTACAAGCCTGCATACGGTGCCCGTCCCATGAAAAGGGCTGTCCAGAAAGTCATTGAAGACCCCCTGTCAGAAGAGATTCTCCGGGGAAAATTCAAGGGATCCCACAAGATCAAAGTCCTGCTGGAATCAGGGACACCAGTTTTTGTATCAGTCGACGAGGCTTCTGTTCTCTCAGGAGTCAATTAAGACATATTCCCTTTACTGCTGATAATACAGGCCTGATCGATTGAAAAACAAAACACTCATAATTGCAGCACTGCTGATACTGGCTGCCGTATCACTTATCCTTGTTCTGAACTCTCAGAACATAAAGCCGCCTTTAGCAGTCGGCTCAAATGCTCCGGACCTGGAAGTCACCGATGTCAGGACAAACGCAGCGCTTAAGCCTTCTGACGTCAGCGGGAAGGTGGTTTTTATTAATTTCTGGGCATCCTGGTGCAAACCATGCAGGGAAGAGATGCCGTCCATAGAGGCTTTGTATCAGGAGCTGAAAGACAATGACAAATTCATAATGCTTACGGTTCTCTATAATGACACTCCCGAGCAGGCGCTTGAATTCGTAAAGTCATACCAGTATACCGTTCCTGTATTTTCCGATGCATCGGCCAGTACCGCCAAACTGTATGGTGTCACCGGAGTGCCCGAAACCTATCTCGTTGATAAAAAAGGGGTGCTCAGGAAACGTGTCATCGGGCCATATCACTGGGACTCATCAGAAGCAAAAGGTTTTATCTATTCTCTCATCAATGAATGATGGGCAAACCCCGCCCCCCTGAGAAGGCAGTCCTTTTTGTCAGTTCGCTGTATTCAATGGAAAGTGCATATGAGACATCGAAAGATTCACTGAAAAAAACATTCGGCACTGTACTTTTCGAAAGCCAGCCGATACCCTGGCAGTTCAGCAATCATTATAATGATGAACTCGGCACCCCTATTTACCGGAGCTTGCTTTTCTTCGATGCCGTTATTGAACCCTCTTTCATTATCGAGGCAAAACACATTACCAATGACCTTGAATCTGAATTGTCAAGAGAGAACAGGAGACTGGTCAATCTTGACCCGGGATATATGACTCTTGCGAAGGTTGTCCTTGCCTCAACAAAAAACTATTCCCACAGGATCTACCTCGGCCGGCGTATTTATGGCGAACTGGCGCTTTATTTCAAGGACGGAATGTTCAGACCTGCCTTTTATACCTATAATGACTATAAGAGCGAACCCCTGCTCGGTATTTTTAGCGATGTACGTCTGCTTTTAAAAAAAACCTTTAAAGGGTAATATAGTAGAGGCTATGAAAACCAGGATACTTGTTGTTGATGACGAGGCCATCATACGGGATATCTGCTCTGATGTCCTGAACAACAAAAAAACCTTTAAAGGGTAATATAGTAGAGGCTATGAAAACCAGGATACTTGTTGTTGATGACGAGGCCATCATACGGGATATCTGCTCTGATGTCCTGAACAACATGGGTTTCGACGTCCTTGCAACCGGCGACCCCCTCTATGCCCTCAACTC
>JBBIUL010000084.1:0-8558 GCA_037440265.1 Nitrospira sp.
AGACGAGACATATCCGAACACAAGGGGTCCGGCTATGGCAGAGGATTTTCCTACGAGAGAATAGATTCCGAAATATCGGCTCTCATATTCTGGCGGTATAAACTGTACAAAAAAAGCCCTGCTTGCAGCCTGCACCGTCCCCAGTCCCAGTCCGGCAGCACTTGCGGCAAACATGAAATGAAGCTTCTCCTGTATAAAAAATGCGGCGACAGCAACAGACGACCACAGCAGAAGCGATAAAAGAACAACCTTCTTCGGTCCCCAGAAATCAATAGGCCTCGCCATAACAAAAGAACCTGCAAGTGCCGTAACCTGCACGATCAGGTACAGCAGAACAAGCTCTCCTGCACTGAACCCGAGGGTTGTGGCAGCAAATATGCTTGAAAATACAATCACGGTGCTGACCCCGTCTTCATAGATGAGAAAGGCAATGAGAAAACGGCGCAGATCCTTCTTTCCTGCTATTTCCCTGAGCGTCTGCCACGTGTATCTTCGCCTTTTACGGCTGAAACAACAGGACCTGCTCCGGTTTTCGTATCAGCAGGGAGATAAAAAAAGGCAGGCAATGAAAAAAACAGGAAAAAAGCAGCTATCATTATCCATGTCACTTCGTACTGGCCTGATTTCACCAAAGGAAGCGCAATCAGAAGGGATATAATGGATCCAATGTATCCTACAGCATATCCCCATGCGGACACCCTGCCGTGATGCGTTTTTTCGGTTATTTCAGGCAGATATGAGTTATAAAAAACCAGGCCGCCTTCCATGCCGATGTTTGCGATCATCACCAGCAGAAAGCTTTCAATGACCATCCCCTGTTCCAGGAATGAAAAACAGGATACCGAACTTACACAGATTAATGTGTACAGAAACAGAAACCGTTTTCTCCTGCCGCTGTAATCTGCTATGCCGCCGAGCAGGGGAGAGGTCAGGGCAACAAAGAGCATGCTTGATGATATAGCCCTCCCCCACCACAGATCACCATGGCCAGCCTCATTCCCGACGATTACTGATACAAAATAAACCGGGAAAACAACCGCCGAAATCACAGCTGAATAGCTTGAGTTTGCAAAATCAAAGAGACACCAGCTCAGTATCTGCTTTCTGTTTTTCATTCAAACCCTAATCTAAAGGTGAAAGGTTTTTTTGTCAAATATTTATTTTATCTGAACAAATGGTTTTGTTGATGCTCTTCCGTTGAAAACCTGTGCATCTTTAAATACAGCATACATAGGCATGTTAAAAGGATTTTCCATGAAAGTATGTCCAGGGCTAACACGCATCTCTTTACATGAAACCTCCAAGAAGAATGATATAATCTATAAACCATGCGCATACTTTTTATCGGCCATTCGCTTATTGAGTTTTTTGACTGGCAGAAGCGGTTTCCTTTTCACAACCCGATAAACCTCGGCGTAGCAGGCGAAACAGTTGAGGGGCTTCTATCAAGGCTCGAACATGTAAAAAAAGCTCATACTTCGGCAGACCTGATCGTTCTGATGACCGGGCTGAACAACATAGCAATGGATGATCTCGACTTTTTCGGCTCATATACAAAGATCATTCAAACTTTATCCAATGCTTATCCGAAAGCACGGATTGCAGTTAACAGCATACTTCCGACGCATATTGAAGAAATAGACAACCGCTCAATTCTCTGTGCGAATGAAACCATAAAGACCATTGCCCGTGAAACAGGCGCGGAACTTATCGATGCATATTCCCTTTTCATCGATAAAAAGGGCGATCCGGCAAAAGAATACTTTCTCTCTGACGGCGTGCACCTGAGCGACAAAGGTTATGAGATATGGTCCGGCGCAATAGAAAAAATAATATCCGGCTGATTTGCTGGCATTAGGGCCGGGCATATGTATTAACGCCCGAAATATTACAGTCTATGTTGATCTCGCAGGCTCTTTGAATCTGGCCTTGATCCCCCAAGCTGAAAGCCGGTCCGTTACTGCTTTCATAAGGCGTTCAAAGCTGTTCTCAATTTCATCTGAAAACAAAACCCCGGTTTCCATCGTCTTCGGCTGGATCCCGACAAGGCACATCTCCCTGGGCAGTATACCCATTATCTTTGCGACTGAAAGCATTTCCGGAAGCCCTATCTGATGCACCGACATCTTGATCGCAAGGAATTTCGGGATGTCATCGCCTTCGATTACAGCAATAGTCCCGGGTGGCTCCCCGATGTTTACTGCATCGACAATAAGAAGTCTTTCCTTGTGCTCTATGAAAGGAAGGAGGTCAAGGCCCATGGTGCCGCCGTCGATAATTTCTACATCAGCGGGGAGTTCATACCGCTCCCCTAAGGCTTCAACTGCCCTGACCCCGATTCCCTCGTCGCTGAGAAGGATATTTCCGACTCCCAGAACAGCTGTCTTCACTCTGCGTCTTCAGCTTCTATGAATTTGTTGCCGTCAAAGATGCTGCCCAGAATACCGTTTTTTTCTACCGCATTCAGGAAAAGGACTATGTAGACATGCAGTATCGTAAAGTAGATAAGGAGCCACATGATCAAATGGTGTATCAGCTTTGTCATCGGGATGCTGAATAGTGAAAACACCCATCCAAACAGGGAATTCATCGCCCCTCCCGGATTTGGGAGCGAATAGAGCGCAAATCCGGTTACCGTGGCCAGCACACAGAGCATGAGTATGAGAAAATAGACTATCCCGGCAAGCGGTGTATGCCCAACATCCTTCGGAACCTTTCTGCTCAGCAGCATGTAAAAGGACATCTGCTGGAAGAGTTTTGCGGTTTTCTCTGCTGAAAAGGGGAAAAAGACCTTCCAGTTGGCATATTTGTTCCCGGTAAAGGACCAGTAGAGCCGGACCGCCCAGTTTACAACAAACAGATACGCAGAGACAAAATGGATAAACCTCATCCATCCCATAACAAAAGTACTCTCTGAAGACGTAGCCAGAAACGGGTTGCTGATGTAAATGCCTGTAACTGAAAGGACCAGCAGACATGCAACATTGATCCAGTGAGTGAGCCTGACCGGGACTTCCCAGACATAAACCTTGTTTTGCATGGCCCCCTCCTTTTTACACTATTCTTATCTTTGTCACCCGCTTGCCCGTTGCATCAAGCACATGGACAGCGCAAGCCATGCACGGGTCAAAGGAGTGAATGGTCCTTAATATCTCAACCGGTTTTTCAGGATCAGCAACCGGTGTGCCTATCAGCGCAGCCTCATATGGTCCCCGCTGCCCCTTTGCATCTCGTGGCGATCCGTTCCATGTGCTCGGAACTACACACTGATAATTCTGTATCTTGCCGTCCTTTACCTTTATCCAGTGTCCAAGCGCACCGCGCGGAGCTTCATAGAATCCGTAGCCCTGGAATTCCTTCGGCCAGGTTGAAGGGTCCCACTTGGAACCTTCATGGATCTTGAGGTCGTTTTTGCCCATATTCGCTGCAAGCTCGTTTATCCAGACCGGAAGCATCTCTGCGGTAATGAGGGTCTCCACACCCCTTGCAGCAACCCTTCCAAGGGTAGAGAAGAGGACCTCAGGCCCGACATTAAGCTGCTTCAGGACAAAATTCACGACTTCCTGGACCCTCTTGTGACCTGATGCATATGAAACAAGCATTCTCGAGAGCGGCCCAACTTCCATGGGCATATCATCATATCTCGGGGCCTTCAGCCAGCTGTATTTCTTGCCGGTATCCAGAAACTCATAGGGCGGTTTGGGGCCGGTGTATTTGTACGTGGTCTCTCCTTCCCATGGATGGTGGGCCTTATCGTTCCCGTCGCTGTATTCATACCAGGAATGGGTAACATATTCGGTGATCTTGGTATGTTCAACCGGATGGACAACGCTCAGGTCCCTGTTCTTGATAATCCCCCGCTGGAAGAAGGTATTGGCCGTATTGCTCTCGTTATCGTTCGGGAACTGGCCGTAGGAAAGGAAGTTTCCTACTCCGCCTCCGTACGCTGCCCAGTCTTTATAGAATGAGGCAACTGCAAGCAGGTCAGGGATGTAGACCTTCTGGACAAATGCAAGCGCGTCCTTTGCGACCTTCTGCATGAATGCTATGCTGCCGGCATTCAATGCGTTCTGGCTGTTGGGGTCAACCGGAAGGGAGACGCCGCCCACAAGATACGTCTGTGCATGCGGGTTCTTCGCACCGAGGAGTGCCTGCATCTTTATGACCTCTCTCTGCCAGTCAAGGGCTTCGAGGTAATGCGCTGCAGCCATGAGGTTTGCCTCAGGCGGGAGCTTGTATGCAGGATGCCCCCAGTATGCATTTGCAAATAACCCCAGCTGTCCGCTTTCGACAAATGTCTTAAGCCGCTCAAGGACTGACCTGAAATAATCAGTGCTGGATTTAGGCCAGTCTGATATGGACTGGGCAAGCGATGAGGTCTTTGCAGGATCAGCCTTCAGTGCGCTTACGATATCAACCCAGTCAAGTGCATGGAGATGGTAGAAGTGAATCACATGGTCCTGGACATACTGGATGCCCGAGATGAGATTCCTGATAATCCTTGCGTTGTTTGGTATTACTATTCCGAGTGCGTTTTCAACAGCTCTCACGGAGCTGGTGGCGTGAACCGTTGTTCAGACGCCTCATATCCTCTGCGTGAAAAGCCAGGCGTCTCTCGGATCGCGGTTCTTCAGTATTATCTCGATGCCTCTGAACATGGTGCTTGAAGACCATGCATCACTGACTTTTCCACCATCCACCTGTGCCTCTATCCTCAGATGACCTTCGATCCTTGTTATGGGATCAATTGCGATTTTTGCCACGTTTCTCATCTCCTTTCATAACAGTTTATGTATTTTCTTCCTTTTCTTTGCCTTTTATTGCCCGTGCGATCCGGTGGGCCGCAACACCTGCTGCTGCAACAGCAGCTACACCTGCTCCGACTTTATCAGCGGTGGAATGAACACCAAAGCCTGGGACATTCGGCAGCTTCCTGTAGAACGGGTACATCTCATCCCAATTATGGTCTGACGCGCATGCTATACAGCCATGGCCGCCCTGGACAGGCCAGCTCGTCCCGCCGTTCCATTTTATCGAAGGACAGTTGAACCATGCAGCAGGGCCCTTGCATCCCATTTCGTAGAGACACCAGCCTTTTCTGTGGCCTTCGTCACCCCACTGCCGAACAAACTGTCCTGCATCATAATGTGCCCTTCTTTCGCAGTTGTCATGGATGAGCTTGCCGTGTGCAAAATACGGGCGGTTTCTGCTGTCAAGAGCCGGCAGTGCATTAAATGTCAGGTAATGGACAATCGTGGCCGTTACGTTTTCAACATTCATGGGACAACCGGGAAGGTTTACAACCGTTATGCCGGGGACCGCCTCCTGAACGCTTACCGCACCTGTGGGGTTCGGACTTGCGCTTGCAATGCCGCCCCAGGAAGAACATGAACCGACTGCCAGGGTGGCAAGTGCATTGCCGCAGACTTCCTTTGCTATATCAAGTGCCGTCTTTCCGCCGATGCAGCAGTAGACGCCTCCGTCCTTGGTCGGGATTGCTCCCTCGACAATGGCAAAATATTTTCCTTTCTGGTTTTTGACGACATCCATGAGAGATTTTTCAGCCTGCTTGCCCGATGGAGCCATAATAGTCTCATGGTAGTCAAGCGAGAGCACATCAAGTACTATCTCTGCAATCGTGGGATTTGAAGCCCGCAGCATCGACTCAGAATCACCTGCACAATCAGACAGCTGAAGCCATACGGCGTATGGCCTGACTTTCTTTTCTATAGCCTCCGCAATCTTTCCGGCAAAGGCATCCGGCAGCGCAAGCACCGCTGCCATGGAAGCACAGAACTTCATAAAGTCCCTGCGGGAAACACCTCTGCTGATAATCTGCTCATAAGACCTTCCCGTATCTTCGGGAGGGATGTCAAACAGGCCTTTCATAAGGCACCTCCTTTATGCTCAAAAATAATTTGCCGCGAAATTTCGATAGAGGGGATATGGACGTACTAAAGGCTGCTTTGATGAAACGAACCAGTGAATGGACAGAATGATACATTCCCGTCACCCTTTTGCGCCCTCCCCAACATTTTTTTACTTCTTTTTTTATTTATTTAACTTCACATTAACAAACTGTTCTATAGTTGTCAAAATTTATTTTCTTATACTATTCATAAACTATTTTAATAATTAAGAACTGATTACTAAGGAAGTCTCAGCTTAGAAATACAGTTTTCGTTTGTATCATTTTCCTGATTCTGATATATTTATACCGTACAAAAGACCGTTAGGAGGACTGATGATTGTTACACTGGTTGTTTTAGGCCTGCTTCTTTCCGTGCTTCTCATTGTTGTCTTTTTTATTATCATCATTTACAACAAACTGGTGCGGCTTCGCACAACGGTTAAGTCATCCTGGTCTGATATCGATGTCCAGCTCAAGAAGAGGTATGATCTGGTCCCCAATCTCGTCGAGACGGTAAAAGGGTACGCATCCCACGAGAAGTCCGTCTTTGAGAAAGTAACACAGGCAAGGTCTCAGGCAATGCGGGCCTCGTCACCGGCCGAAAAATCAAAGGCCGAAAACATGTTCACTGATACGCTGAAAAGCCTTTTTGCCGTTGCCGAGGCATATCCTGAACTGAAGGCCAACGTAAACTTCCAGCACCTCCAGTCCCAGCTCTCAGAGCTCGAGAACAGCATCGAGTACGCAAGGCGTTATTACAACGCAGTTGTCAGAGACTATAATATTCTTACCGAGACTTTTCCTTCGAATTTCGTCGCCACGCAGTTCAGATTCGAAAAAGAAGAGTTTTTCGAACTCGAAGAACCAGGGGTTGAAAGAAAGCCCGTCAAAGTAACCTTCTAAGGTCCGTTCAGCGTGTCTGCTGTCAAACAGACAAGAATAATCGGGTTTGCGCTCATCCTCTTTCTTTTTCTGCTGCCCCTGACAGCGTCTGCACAGGACTTTACCATAAATGAGTTCAATGCCAGAATAGTCATTAACGAGGACGCTTCATGTACCGTCAGAGAGACCATTACCGTCGAATTCCACAGACCGCGCCATGGGATCTACCGTGAAATCCCCTATGTCTATACTGACAGCTCAGGGTTCACGACCAGAACTCCTCTGGAGATTCTCTCTGTTACTGACGGATCAGCGTCTGCACGGCAGACGAAGATAACCCGCGAGGGGAGCATTGTCAGGATAAGGATAGGAGACCCTGACAAATATGTGTCCGGGGTTCAGACGTATGAAATCCTCTATACGGTAGAAAACGCAGTCCTCTTCTTCGACGGCCATGATGAACTCTACTGGAATGTCACCGGCAACTACTGGCATTCTGACATCAAAAAGTCCCAGGTTTCTGTAAGCCTTGACGGCAGACAGAGCAGACAGTTGAAGGCTTCCTGTTATACCGGCAGGAGCGGGTCAAAGGAAACTGCCTGCACCTTTGAGATGGCTGAAAACTTTGTCCGGTTTGACCTTCAAAAACAGCTCTTCTCCGGAGAAGGATTCACCATTGCATTTGGCTGGGACAAGGGAATAGTGTCACCCCCCTCTTCATGGAAAAAATTCCTCTGGCTCATAAACCTTGAACAGAACTGGGTCTTTTCTCTTCCGCTCCTTTCACTTGCCATTATGCTAAACCTCTGGTTCAAGGCCGGGAGGGACCCGGCTGCAAGGCATGCCGTAACCGTGATGTATGAACCGCCCAAATACAAAGGCATGCCCTTGTGTCCTGCCGAAGTCGGCGCCATGGTTGATGAGAAACTCGATTCACGCGATATAACTGCGACCATTATCGGGCTTGCCGTAAAAGGGTATATAAGAATTGAAGAGTCAAAAAAAGACGGACTCATCTTTGATACAACTGATTATTACCTGAAAAAGATCAAGGAGCCCGATGCCGCGCTTTCTCCGTTCGAGATGCAGCTCATGTCGGACGTCTTCGGCGGTCTCCCGGGGAAAATGATCTCTGACCTCAGGAATAATTTCTATACCCGCATTGATCCGCTGAAAAAAATACTGTACAGCAACCTGGTAAGAAAAAATTTCTTTTCGGTGAGTCCTGATAAAGTAAGACAGGCATATGCTGCCTCAGGATTCCTCGTAACCATCGCGATAATCCTGCTGCTGAATGTTTCTCTTGCAGACTCAATAGGCAGCGTAAGGGCATTCCTCTCAGGAATACTATCGGGGCTGCCGGTCCTGGGTTTTTCAAGGTTTATGCCGGCAAAGACAAAGTCCGGGGCTTCAGTCTATTATGATGTCCTCGGGTTTCAGGAGTTCCTGAACAGGGCTGAAAAAGACCGCCTCATCCGGATGAAGGATGAAAATCTTTTTTCAAAATTCTTCCCCTACGCCCTTGCGCTCGATGTGGCAGACAACTGGGCAAGGGCATTCGAAGGGATTTATCAGCAGACGCCTGAATGGTATGTTTCACCGGCAGGTTTTCGCACCTTCAACCCGGTAGTTTTTTCTCGTTCAGTCACGCCTGCTCTCTCGAGTCTTTCCTCTGCCATGTTCTCATCGCCAAGAGGAAGCGGAATTGGAGGAGGCGGTTTTTCAGGGGGAGGATCTTCCGGAGGCGGATTCGGCGGAGGCGGAG
>JBBIUL010000085.1:0-8508 GCA_037440265.1 Nitrospira sp.
CGCTGCTGCATACATTTTTCCGGCAAAGAGCGGAAAGATAAACCCGCTGACTCCCCAGGCAGTAAACACCAGTCCGTAGTTGATGCCGAAGTTCTTCAGGCCGAAGCTGTCTTTTACCGCTGAGGGAAAGACTGACAGGCAGGCCCCATAGTTGAAGCCCAGGAGCATTGAGATGAGAACAAAGGCCGTCATATTGGTGAGGCCGGTCCGCAGCAGCATGATCATGCCTGCCTGGAACAGGAAAATGATGCACATTGTCCAAAGGCGTCCGATCCGGTCTGAGACTATCCCGGCGACGATGCGCCCGACTGCATTGCCGACCGCGAGCAGTGCCACGAGAATGAAGCCTGCCTCAATCTTGCCGAGCTTTGCGATGGTGGTGAGGTTCCCGATGATCATGAGTCCTGCTCCGGCAGCGCATGCGTACATGACCCAAAGCAGGTAAAAGATAGGTGTTCTCAGTATCTCGGCAGGCCCCAGATTCACTGTTGCAGCAGGTGCCGTCGATGGACCAGATTTGGAATCAGGCGGTTGATATCCGGCGGGGGGAGCGGACAAAAACTGGGCGAGTATCGTGACTACAATCAGGAACCCGATCCCAAAGAAAAACAGGGTCCGGTGGATGTTGCGTTCCTTGAGTGCCAGCAGTTGGGCGGCAGCGTCTTTTCGGGCGATATCCTTCATCTTCGCGAGGTCGGGTGCTCCCTGGGCTATGTCAGTGCCTCCAAACTCGGCCTGAGAGACGCTCAGGAATGTCCGTGCTGCCTCGTACTCTGCGTCAGCCAGCGCCTTGGCGCGGTCCAATTCAACCACTGCAGGGACCGGCTTGCCGGACAGGGTGAATCCCGTGAGATGGTTTGCAATCGGAGAGATATAGACCGAGGCCAGGCCAAAGCCTGCGACCACAAGGCCGGCAATGAGACCGGTTCTGCGCGCAGGAAACCACTTGACTGCAGGAGGGGTTGCTGCTGCATAGCCAAGACCGATGCCGGCTCCGGCGAAGATCCCGAAGCCGATTACGAACCAGAGCACCGTAACAGTATAGGATGAAATGATGAAACCAATCCCTGCCAGGAGGCCTCCGGCCGTGGCTACCCAACGCGGCCCGATCCGGTCCTGGAGGCGGCCGGCCGGTACCATCACGAGCGAGAAGACAATGCATGCAATGGAATAGGGAAGGGCCTTGTCTGCGTCAGACCAGCCCCACTCGGACGGGATCGCCTTTTTGATGACGCTCCAGGTATACAAAACGCCGAGAGCAAGGTTTATACCCATGCCGGCAAACGTTACGGTCCATCCCTTATTCTGCATGGTGGGTTTCTTTTATGGCCGTGATATGCACGCTGATGAAAATCATGCTGTAAGATAGCAAATCACATGGTGAACGTCTACTTGCAGAATCTGACTGTCAAGCAAGAGGAGATGGGAATAATTATGAACATGAAAAAAGTGGTGTTTGCTCAATTCAGTTCTGTCAGATTTGTCTTTTTATGGGTGCCGGGCGGTTTACTGAAACAGCATAATCTATCCTGATGCAATATCAGGTCTGAGCTTTTTTGAAACAACAATGATAATAAAAGAGGATATGAGCGCTCCTGCAAGGAGTGCGACTGCTGTCAGGACATTGTTGAGGAGGGCTGGTTTGACAAGCAGCACGAGCCCGAGGAAGAACATCATTAACCCCGAAACAAGCTTCAATTTCCTGCCCTGCCACTCGGTAAGCTTTTTGGCACCAAGGCTGATGGTTACAATGATGACGATTACCGCCAGAGGCACTACATAAACGATATTATAGAGCACCAGATACAGATAGTACTGAAGGCTGGAAAGGTTGTGGAGCGTCAGGACACGCGTGTAGACCATGGGAAAGCCGGCAGTGCAGAGGAGTTCATAGAAATTTGCGGTAATCGCGAGCATGATGGTGCCGGTGATCATTGTCCAGACCGAAGAAGATTTCAGCAGGCCCCGCATCCTGTCGAAGAGTTTTGGCTTGGCCTTTTCAGGGATGGAAAGCGAGACGCCTTTTTTGAAGAAAAAGAAGTCCTTGATATTGATTAATGCTACGACGAGTGCAATAACAGCCGCGATAGCGGTGATGATGGTTACCTGCCCGATTATCATGAAGATGTTAAGCCATGCTGCCATAAAAAGAAAATAGATAAACCCGGAGAAGAAGACGAATATGCCGCCGATGAGGAGCATGCGCTTTCTTGATTTCGCATGCACAAGGAGGCTCAGGAGGAAAAGGAGCACAAAAAAGGCGCAGGGGTTGAAGCTGTCGAGTCCGCCGATGATGAGGGTAAAGACCGGAAGGGACATCGAGGAAGTGTCAATTTTCCCGAAAAGCGGAAGGGTTATTATCTCCTGCTGCTCGGCATCTGATACCTTTGCAGAAGAATCGAGCGCATCGTCACAGCCGGATTCAATGCAGGCGCGTACTGCTTCTTCGATGCGCCTCCCTGTTTCCTGATCGAACCCGATGAATAACTGTCTGCCGATGAGCGTTGCAGGAACGCCTGATGATTTGATGTTTGCAGCCTTGATTATTTTCTCAAAGAGGGCTGCGTTCTCTTTGTTATACCATACCTCAAACTCACGTATTTCGACTTCTGGATATTTGCCGAGAAGCTCTTTAAGAAAGATTTTCTCTTTTTCGCAGTGGGGACAACCGTCTCCCCAGAAAAGATAGATCTTTGTTTTTCTGGCATATGAGGCATCCCCGTTTGCCCCTTCCGATGGAGCCGTAGAAATGAGAAAAACAGATGACCATACCAGGAATAAGATGAAACCCGTAACAGTGAATGGCAATCTGAACAAATTAATTTTGCTCTGTGACTTCTGTTGACATATATCCATAATATGAAACCATCATAAAAAAAAGTTGTTACTGCATTTTATTCTATCAGTCTCATGTGATTCATTCAATATAATTGCAAGAAAAATAGTCAACAGTCAAAAGCCATGATATGATTATTATAAGGTAAATCAGGGGGGAACCAGGCAGCCAATCAGGTATAACCGCTTTTATAAGGTAAATGTACTGCTCACTGTCCTGGTGTTTCATCCAGACTTCAGAAGGAGGAGATGCAATGTTTAAGGAGTTCAAGGAATTTGCGATGAGGGGGAATGTTGTTGACATGGCAGTCGGTATTATCATAGGAGCTGCTTTCGGGGCTATTGTGCAGTCTTTGGTTGCAGATGTCCTGATGCCGCCGATCGGGCTGCTTATGGGGAATGTGGATTTTTCGAATCTTTTTTTTGTATTGAAGGAAGGGGGTTCAGCAGGCCCCTATCTGTCTCTTGCTGAAGCGCAGAAGGCAGGTGCAGTTACCGTTAATTATGGTCTGTTTGTGAACCGTATAATCAGTTTCCTGATTGTAGCATTCTCAGTTTTCCTGCTTATAAAGGGTATAAATAAAATGAAGAGGGAGCAGGAGGCCCCGCCGGCAGCGCCGACGACAAAGGAGTGCCCGTTCTGTTTATCCACAATACCCATAAAAGCTGCCAGGTGCGGTTATTGCACATCCGACTTGAAAGTGCAGTGATGGCATCACATAGATCATAAACAACGTTATGAGAAAAGGAGAATGGCAATGAAGAGGATTGTTTTGCTGATTATCATTGCAATTGTTTTTTCGGCTGCTGCTGCACAGGCAGGGTTTTTTGACAACTTACTGAAGGGACTGGGCGGAGCTGCAAGCCAGGGCCCTGATGACAGCACGGTCATTTCAGGACTGAAAGAAGCGTTGTCCATCGGGACTGAGAATGCAGTCAGGAGTGTCTCACAGGCTGACGGGTATTTCGCAAATGAAATGATTAAAATCCTCATGCCCGAGAAGATACAGAAGGTTGCTGATGTCCTCAAAATGGTCGGGTACCAGAAGGAGGTTGACGACTTTGTCATGAGCATGAACAGGGCTGCTGAAAAGGCCGCCCCCAAGGCGTCAGCCTTTTTTGTAGATGCCATCAAGCAGATGAACTTTGATGACGCAAGAAAAATCCTGAACGGCGGAGATACCGCTGCTACCGATTTTTTCAAGACCAAAACGAGCGATAAAATCTATGAGGCTTTTAAGCCGCTCATTTCGACAAGCATGAATGATGTGGGAGTGACGCGTTCATACAAACAGATGATGGGGAGATATGAAAGCCTTCCGTTTGTTGACAAACAATCGCTTGACCTTGACCACTATGTTACGAACAAATCGCTCGACGGTCTTTTTTATATGGTCGGACAGGAAGAGAAGAAAATCCGTACAAACCCGGCTGCACGGGTGACAGACCTGCTGAAGACGGTTTTCGGGAAGTAATACATTAAAAAAAACATATGGACTGGAAATACTCGCTGACGCTACGGAACCGGAAGCTGATTGCATGGTTGGCCGGAATTTTTGTCCTGTTTGCCGTAACCGGATTTCTGATCCTTCCTCCTGTTGTCAAGCGGGCGCTTGTAAAGAACCTGTCTGAGGCTCTGCACCGGCAGGTGACGATCGAGGCGGTACGGATTAACCCGTTCAGGCTTTCGATGATTATCCGGGGGGTTAATGTCAGGGAGAAGGACAGCACAGAGCCGTTTGTTGCTTTTGACGAGCTCCTTGTGAACCTGCAGAGCCTTTCGCTTTTCAAAAAGGGATTCGTGATAAAGGAAGTAAAACTGCTGAACCCCTATGCAAAGATTATCAGGAGGGCAGATCTTTCCTATAACTTCTCTGATCTTATTCCGCAGAAGGAAGCAGAAAAGGACAGGGAGCCTGCTGAGCCCCTCTATTTTTCGGTCAACAACATTCAGATCCAGAATGCGCGCATCGATTTCTCCGACAAGCCCAGGAAGACAGATCACACGCTCCGGGAGGGCAATTTTACGATCCCCTTCATCTCTAACAGGGCTGCGGATGTCGAAACATTCGTGAAGCCGGAGTTCTCGGCGAATATTAACGGCAGAATAGTTGCTTTCTCCGGCGACACAAAGCTCTTTGCCGATTCACTCGAGACAACGCTCAATATCGACCTCAGGGATCTTGATATCCCTCACTATCTTGCCTATTCACCTGTTGCCATGGACTATCAGTTCGTCTCCGGCAGTTTCACAGCAAAGGCGACGGTTTCGTATATTCAGTTCGAGAAGAAGGATCCGGTTCTGCGTATCGAGGGGACAGCAGGGCTCCGTACGATCGAAATCCGAGATCAGTCCGGCAATCAGATGGTGAATCTTCCCGCCGTTGCCCTGAATATTGCCTCGCTTGAGCCTCTTGCTGGGAAGATTCATCTCTCAGAGGCGCTCATTACGAATCCTTCAATTGTTGTTGACCGCGACAAGACAGGCAGGGTGAATCTTCAGGCGCTCGTTCCTGATAAGAAAAAAACAACAGAAAAGAAAGGCGGCCATGCTGAAGGCAAGGAGGGTTCTGTTGCTTTTACCATAGATACCTTCAGGTTGACTAACGGTAATGTGATTTTTCATGATGCCGGCAAGCAGGGCAGGTTTTCGACTGTTTTTGCTCCGGTATCGTTGGCTGTCGACCACCTTACCAACATACCTGAAAAGACAGGGCAGGTCGACTTCTCAGCTCGAACCGAAGCGAATGAGACGATTCGTATACTGGGAGACCTTGCACTGAATCCGCCCAGCATCGCAGGGACTGTGGAGGTGAAAGACCTGTTCATACACAAGTATGCCTATTATTACAGGGATGCAATCCTCTTTGACATACCAAAGGGCAGCCTGGATATCACTACAGGATTTGTTTTTAATGAGACAAAGGCATCGCTGTCGGGTCTGGCCGCCTCACTCAAATCATTGACCGCTGTCAGACAGCATGAGAAGGAGGCCTTTGTAAACATTCCGAAGTTCTCAACAGCCGGTGCAGGCATTGATTTTTTTGCGAAAAAGATAAATCTCGGAAAGCTCTCGACTGAGAAAGGACGCCTGAAGTTCATCCGTTCACAGGACGGGGTGCTGAATGTTGCGGGTCTCTTTCCCCGTTCAAAAGCCGAAAACGGCAGTCGAGATACTCCATCGAAAGAGGGCGCTGGAAAAACATCCTGGCTTTCATCCTTTGTGAAGGTCTTTTCAAAGGATTTCGTTGAACCTGACAGCCCCTGGCTCATTGAGCTTGATGCCTTGACTGTTGACAAATACGATCTGCACTTCGAAGACCGGGTCCCCGAGGACGGTACAGATTTTACTTTTGAAAAAATAGCGCTCAGGGCAGACGACATTTCGACTGCCCGAGAGAAAAAAGGGGAACTCTCCCTTTCCTTTGTCTTTGATCGCCGCGGGTATATTGCAACGAAGGGTTCTGTCTCGACCAATCCGGTATCTGCCGAACTCCGTGTTGACACGAAGAAGATGCCGGTTATTTCATTTCAGCCCTATTTTACTGACAGGGTGAGGATATATGTGTCTGACGGTCATATAACATCCGCGGGAAACCTGTCCGTGAATTATGAAAAAAAATCCGGAATAAAGCTCTCTTATCGGGGAAAGGGGAGTTTCGACAGTTTTGCATCAGTTGACAAGGACAATGCCGATGATTTTCTCAAGTGGGAGACCCTGCACCTTGACGGAATAGACTTTGACTACAACCCGTTCCAGCTGAAGATTGATGAAATAGCCCTCTCTGATTTTTATTCCCGTCTGATAATCAATGCGGACGGGTCGCTTAATGTTCAACGGGTGATAGTCAGGGAAAAAGAACAGGGTAAGGCTGATAAAACAGTTACAGCTGAAGCTAAGAAACAGAAGGATGAACTCCCGGATAGGAAGAGCGGGAGGGAGGTGAAAATTGACCAGGTGGCGGTGCAGGGCGGTACGGTCAATTTTACTGACAACTATATCCAGCCGAATTATTCCGCCAGCTTTCTGGAAGTCGGTGGCCGGATATCCGGGCTTTCCTCTGAAGAGAATACCCTCGCTGATGTTGACCTCAAGGGAAAGCTCGAAAACTATGCTCCCCTTGATATCCGCGGCAAGATCAACCCGCTGAAAGAGGAGCTTTTTATAGATCTCGAGGCTGACTTTAGTGATATGGACCTCAGCCCTCTGACCCCTTATGCAGGCAAATATATGGGGTATACCATTGAGAAGGGAAAGCTCTCGCTCGACCTGAAATATCTCATTGTGAAGAAAAAACTTGATTCCGAGAACAAGGTCAGGCTGGATCAGCTTACCCTTGGAGATGCTGTTGAGAGTCCTGATGCCACGAAGCTCCCGGTGAAACTCGCCATAGCACTTCTAAAGAACCGGAAGGGTGAGATCGATCTGGATATACCGGTTACCGGAAACCTCGATGACCCTGAATTCAGCCTTGGGAGGATTATCATCAAGGTCATAGTAAACCTCCTGGTGAAGGCTGCGACGTCTCCTTTTGCGCTGCTTGGAGCTGTTTTTGGCGGCGGGGAGGAGATGAGCTATGTTGAGTTCAGCTACGGAAGTACCGAAATCTCGCCTGAGGCTGCTTCCAAGATCCAGAAACTTATCAAGGCACTCTATGACAGGCCGTCGCTGAAGCTTGATATCGAGGGGCATGCGGACATGGAGCACGACCGTGAAGCACTGCACAGCAGGATATTTGAACGCAAGATCAAAGCCCAGAAATTAAAAGACATGATAAGGAATGGTTTTCCAGCAGAACCGGTAGACCAGATCAAGGTCGAACCCGATGAATATCCTCGGTACCTGAAGATGGCCTACAAGGAGGAGAAATTCCCCAAGCCGAGAAACTTCCTGGGATTTGCCAAGGATCTGCCTGTGCCAGAGATGGAAAAGCTGATACATACGCATATTATTGTTACTGAAGATGACCTGAGAAAACTTGCTTCAGCCCGGGCGCTCGCCCTGAGGGAGGCAATCGTAAAAACTGGTCAGGTGGAAGCCGAAAGGGTTTTTCTTGTTGAACCGAAGACCCTTGAACCGGAGAAAAAAGATAAACTTAAAAACAGCCGGGTTGATTTTAAAATCAAATGAAAGGGCTTTTAATCTCTCGTCAGCCTGAATACCGAGAGCAGACCGAGCACGACAGCAGCGCCTGCTGAAGCCGCCGAAAGCGTTTTTAATCCGAGGAGGAAGAGAAAGAGCGAGGCCGCGGCTGTGGTGACCGTTAGGATGACGAGCATCATAACGTTTGTCATTGCCCTGAACTGTCCGGTAATCTCCTTCATTTCTGACTTGGCGAGCCTGAAAGACAGTTCGCCCCTGTGCGCCTTGGTGAGGAGGCTGCTTACCTGGTCAGGGAGTCTCCACAAATCCAGAATTTTCTCCTGGAGGTCATCAAGTACCTGTCGTCTCTGTTCCCTCCCGGTTCCCCGCAGGAATTCCTTTATGTACGGCTTGCCTATTTCGATGATGTTTACCTCGGGATTCAATCGATAGGCAATGCCATTGAGGATGCCGATGGTCCTTCCAAGGAGGATAAAGTTGTTGGGGATCTGGATATATTCGATGATATCGATGATCTTTTCGATCTCTTTTGCTATGTCGTCGACAGTGAGTGATTTCAGTTCTTCAGG
>JBBIUL010000086.1:0-8477 GCA_037440265.1 Nitrospira sp.
AAGGAAGCCATATGCCCTGTTACCCCTCCGACATCAGTGATGATTGCACTGGCCTTGTTCATAACGGTCACGAACTTTGTGGATGTGTTCTTTGCTACGAGCACAGCCCCTTCCGGAAAGTCCTTTAGCGCTTCTTCGTCTTGCAGTACAAAGGCCTTTCCCGCGCCGATTCCCCTGCAGGCAATCACGCCTTTGTCGATAAGCAGCGGGTATCCCTCCAGCCGCCTTGGGATATGTATCTCTTCATCAAGTTTTGCAACGCGCAGCGGCCTGGTCTGGATTATATACGGTTTATTATCCTGGTCTATGACCCATTCTATGTCCTGAGGTGTCCCATAGTGATTTTCCATAGCTACAGCATAGTGCGTGATCTGTTTTATAAGGTTGTCGTTTAGGGACTGTCTGCCCTTCAGATCATCGGGAACATCGACTGTCCTGATCTGTCCGTTGCTATGACCTGAAAGCATTGTATGCTGCAGGGAAATGCTTCTTTCCTTGATGACAGGCTCAGGGTGACGTGAAACAAGGAAGAGATCGGGAGATACTGTTCCGTCAACAACCGATTTACCAAGACCGAACACGGAATTTATTGTGATATGATCAATCTCTGCATTATTGGGATCCCTGGTATACGCCACGCCGCCTGCCTTTGCATCAACCATTCGCAAGACACCGACTGCCATTACCATCTCTTCATCCGAGAAGCCTTTTGTCTTGTAGTAAAAGATGGCTCGGGGCGTAAAAAGACTTGCAACGACTTCTTTGTATTTTTGGAGGATATCTGTTTCTGAAACAAATAGAAAGGTTGCATATTGGCCTGCAAAACTGAACTCGCCATCTTCAAAAATTGCGCTGCTTCTTATAGCAAAAACAGGGTGCTGTTCTCCGGAGGTTTGCTTATATGATTCAACGGAGGCAGTCACAGCATTTCGGAGGTCATCAGGGATCTCTGATCCGATAATTAATTTCTGAATCTCATCACTGATCCTGTTCAGATCATCAAGGCTTGAAATATCTAATGATGACAAAAACTCGTTAATGTGTGTTATAAGATTGCTGTGTGCGGTGAATTTTTTGAAAGCATGAGAGCTGATGACGAAGCCGTCAGGAGTGGGAATGCCAAGCCTGTTTCTGATTTCTCCCAGGTGTGCAAATTTGCCGCCGGCAATCAGGCACATGTCGCAGTTGAGGTTTGCAAGCGGTATGGTAAATTCACCTGCAGGGATATCGATTTTGCTGAGTAGAAGAGACTCGATTTCTTTGTTGGCGGTGTCACAGGCGTTATACAGGGAGAGATATTTTTCAGGAGAAAGTTCATTGAGGCAATCAATGATTTTTTTGACACCAAGCGCGATCTCTTTCGAGTTTGCCTTTATATACTGTTTGTCGAAAAGATATTCTCCGGAATGTTTTTCCTGCATATCAGCAATAAGGGTCAGAACCCGGTTGTTTTCTATGAGGAGGGTGCGAAAGGCGGAATACTTGTTCATGAATGTCTTTCTCAGGGAAGGGCGCTGTTGTTTTTTTCTCGAAAATTTCCCGAATATTTTTGAGACATCCATAATGGTAGATTATAACTTAACAAATAGAATTAGTGAATAAAGAAAAAAATAGCTAAAAAACAACATAAAAACAGGATGTTATAAGACAGCAAAAAAAAGCTTGACAATGAAACACAATTACATTATAACAATACAATCAAAAACATTATAATGATATTAAATTATGATTAAAGATTTGATAAACAGGGACAAGCCCCAAAAACTCTACGTTCAACTCTTCGAGATCCTGAAAAAAAAGATCGAAGCCGGAGACTGGCCGGTAAATTCCCAGATCCCTACTGAAGAAGATCTGTGCAGGATATATGGAGTGAGCAAAGCTACAGTCAGACTTGCCGTGATTGATCTTGTCAGGCAGGGGTACTTGAGGCGTCAGCAGGGCAGTGGCACCTTTGTATGCAAGAGAATGATATCAGAAGGACTGACAATGCTTACCAGCTTCGAGGAACTTATGCTCGACGCAGGGGTAAAATTTGAGACTGAAGTGCTCGTGCAGACAGTAATGATGCCGATAGATGATCTCGACGTCAAGCTCGGGATAGCGGAAGACAGTCATATTATTTATATCAAAAGACTGAGGGCTGTAGACAAGGAGCCTGTACTGATCCAGGAATCCTATATACCCCATCAACTCTGCCCCTCTCTCCTTGAAGATGATGTTGCGAATGAATCACTCATCAAGCTGTTCGACAAGAAATACGGCATTACCATAAGCAGGGTAAAGGACTTCATCGAGATAGCGTATCTGAATGACGAGGAACGAAAGATTTTAGGCTCGTTAGAATGTTCTGCGGCGCTTCTTCTTTCTCAGTACTTCTACTCAGGGGATACGGTTATTATGTATTCCCGTTCAGTCAAGCATCCCGAGAGGTTCAGATTTTTTGCCGAATATGAGAGAAAGGTTATATAACAAGGAGGAACTTGCATGTCAAAAGCAAAATCCGTTAAGGAACTGATGATCGATGTTTTTGAGTATCCCCATATCCCCTACTGGTTTACGATCAGACAGGCGATGGGACTGATGAAGAAGTCGCTCATAGACACGGAAAAATGTGTTCACCCGCTTGCCATGCTGATCTTTGATCAGAAGTACAACCTTATGGGTATTGTAACGCTTAAAGATATCCTGAAGGGATTGGAACCCCGGCTCATGAAGCCTGTTTCCATGGCAGATCCGGATGTTTCATTTGTTGATGAAACCGCAATGGCCGGCATTGAAGCAGGGCTTTTTGATGAAGAATCCAAAAAGCTGGCTGAAAGACCGGTAAATGATATTATGGTTCCGGTAAGTGTATTTGTATCCCCTGATGACTCGGCTGTCAAGGCGGCATTTATGATGGTCAACAGCAATCTCACGTTACTTCCTGTTCTGGAGGACAGAAAGAAACTCATTGGGCTCATCAGGATGCTGGAGGTCTATAAGGAAGTCTCCGGGCTTGTTTCTTAAATTTGATGATACGTTAATTAAATTGAAATAAGGAGGCTATATGACAGACAAGTCAAAAGAAGTGAAACCAAAAGGCGGGTTGCCGGAGCCGCCGCCAGAGATTCACGTTGCGCCTGATATCGAAGAACATGCAGAAGCGCCTGGAAAGTCCCCTAAAGCAATAATTACCGGTATTCTCATATCCCTTGCAGTAGGTCTCGGCATTGTATTTTTACCGACGCCTGAAGGTCTTTCAGTTGAGGCGCACAGGTTTTTGGCGCTTCTTGTAACTGTGGTGCTTTTATGGGTTACAGAGGCCCTGCCCATCGGCGTTACAGGTCTTCTTGCAGGCGGCAGTCTTATATTATTTAAAATACAACCCCCTGCAAAGGCATGGGAGCCTTTTGCAAATCCTGCTGTTATGTTTGTGCTTATGATCATGATGTTCGGAGTTATTCTGAACGAAGCGGGTGTTGCCAAAAGGATACTGCATCTGATTATCAAGGCAGCGGGTACGAATGTAAAAAAACTGAGCCTGGTATTGGCAATTTCCGCTGCTTTTCTTTCATCGTTTTTTCATGACGCTACAATTACCATAATACTTCTCTTCAGCTTTCTGCCTGTCTTTGCGGCTATGGGCATTACGCCTTCAAAAAGCAATAGCCTGAGCAAGTTTTTTATCATCCTGATTCCTCTCGCCGCTTCTGCAGGCGGTTTTGGGACGCTCCTGGGAGGCGGCAGAAATCCTGTTATGGTAGAGACCCTCAAGAAGGTTACAGGCTATGAGATGGGATTTGTGGAGTTTGCCATGAGAAACTTCCCCCTTGTGTTAATTTCAGCAATCGCAACATGGGTAGTTGTCTATATGGTCTTTCGGCCTAAAATAAAAGAGCTTCCGGCAACGCTTACATCTGAAAAGCTTCCTCCAATGAGCAGACAGGAAAAAGGAGTCATAGGTTTTTTCTCCCTTGCATTTGCCCTCTGGAGCATCACGGACATCACCAAGGTGCACTACAGTGTCGTGGCAGCAGGCGTGCTCGCATTAATCTTCGGGTTCAGGCTCGTGAGCTTCAACGATGTGATCAAGAAATTCCCCTGGGAGTCCTGGGTTGTATTCGGCGCAGGCGTGTCCATGGGAATAGCGATGCTCGACACCGGTGCCGGCAAATGGCTTGCAGGTCAGGTAATTCCGATGCTTGAGGGACAGAGCTGGGTCGTTGTTTTTGGAGGCGCAGGACTTATGGGCGCTGTCATGTCGAGCTTTATGTCCAATTCAGCCGCAACAGCACTTATCCTGCCCATAACCATACCAATGGCGCAGACCATGAATATTCCTGAAGCGGCGATTGCGCTTTCAGCCCCGATATCAACGTCATTTATTATGCTTGTTATCGGCTGTCCGCCGACCATCATTGCATACAGCACCGGATATTTTAGCCAGCTTGATTTTATTAAGGTGGCGGTTCCATGGGCGATTGTGTGTCTGATAGTCATTACCCTCGGGGCATCGATTTATTGGCCCCTTACAGGGTTTCCGACCCTGCCGTTTCTGGGGATAAAATAGGCGACGGGTTTGTAAGAAATACTTTTTAATTTTCTGGAGGTGTGATGAGATTTGAGAATGCGATTAAAAAGCATTTTGACAGGGTCTTGACAGAAAAAGATTTTGTCAAAAAAACATATGCCGCGGTGAACAGACAGGGATTTCATGCCGAGAACACCATTGCCTGTGCAGGGGTCTGCAGGGATGAGATCAGCCAGTCGCTTGTTGAAACCATAAAGAATGTCTGGGGTCCGACATTTGCGTTATCAAGCCTGGCAGGAATGCTCTTCCTGGGGAAAACAGGGTTTACCGCAGCAGAGCATCACGCGCCCAACACTGAAGGCAAGGAACGCTATGTATTCTATGCCCTGCCTCATATTGCCATTGACGCCGATGGCAGTATAGGAACCTGTGAACGTGCTGGAAGAAAAGGCAAATCGCATGCATGCGGGGCGCTTTTCGGAATCCAGAAGGAATTATCCGCAGGTGAGTTAAAGGTCGGACTGGATTTTGATGATGTTGAACAGAGTCTTGTCAGAATGAAGATACTGAATGCTGTAAAGTACGGGCAAGTGCCTGATCTGCTTGGAATAACAAGGATAACACTCGGTATCATCCAGGAAGATCTTAAGCGGATGATACATTTTACAGTTGACACAAAGCGCAATGATTATGCAGTATTTACCGGCATTCAGATACATGGCCCCGGTGCAAATTATATCTGGCCTTCTCAATGCTATTCAGTTGTCAGCGGCAGGATGAAGAAAATAACGTTGAAATAACTCAGGAGAAGTTGTCCGGCATGATGAGTGTAAACAAAATTGTTACTGATACTAGGGATATAGTTTGATGAAATACATCATCACCTTTCTGATACTTTTTCTGAACTGGGTGATATGGTCAGGCATGTTCGATGCGTTTCATCTTTCTCTCGGTGTTATTTCCTGCGGGCTGGTGACCTTTATTTCCCATGATCTGTTTATAAAGAGCGACCGGTTTACCACGAGGCATGTCCTGGAGTTCTTCAGATTCATAAAGTTCATTCCATGGCTTATGTACCAGATTATTCTTTCCAATATTCATGTTGCCTATCTGGTGCTTCATCCGAAGATGCCGATCGAGCCTTCCATGGTGACGTTTGAGACAAAGCTGAAAAAGGATATTTCTTTAGTTGCATTTGCAAACTCGATTACCCTTACCCCCGGTACCATAACGGTAGATATCCAGGAAGGCAAGTATTTTATTGTCCACTGCATCAGCAGAAAAGTTTTAGAAGACCTTTTTACCGGCGATATGGAAAGAAAGATCGCTGCGATATTTGAGGAGGATTGATTACATGCACGATTTCTTTTTGTATATAACCATGATTCTTGCCCTGTTTGTGCTCCTCTCTCTTTATCGGGGAGTATATGGACCAACGGTTCTCGACAGGCTTATCAGCATCGGCGTTATAGGCACAAAGACCACGGTTATACTGGCCCTGATGGGCTTCATCTATGGAAGAATCGATATGTTTATCGACATCTCGCTTGCATACGCAATGCTGAATTTTATCGCAACGCTGGCAGCAGCAAAGTTTTTCCATGTGAGGAAGAGCATTCTTCCGGGGTCAAAATTCTATAAGGAAAGGGAGACAGACGCATGACAATCCTCGCAATCCTTCTTATTATAGTAGGCATCTTCTTCTTTTTTACCGCAACAGTCGGGCTGCTGAGGTTCCCTGATTTTTTCTCCAGGTTGCAGGCAACCGGCAAGGGTGATACCCTGGGAGCACTGCTGATGCTTACAGGACTTGCCTTATATAATCTTGCCGGGTCGTTCACTATCCCTGCACTTCTTGTCAGCATAAAGATTATGTTTATCGCCTTCTTTATCTTTGTTGCCAATCCGACCGCCACCCATGCGATTACGCGTGCCGGGATGGAGGCAGGTGTTGAGCCCTGGAAAAAAGAGGAGACGCAGCAATGATCTGGCAGCTTGATATTGTGATACTTGCCATTGTGGTCATCTGTGCTGTTGCTGCCATATCAGTGAAAGACCTCCTGAGCTCTGCAATTCTGCTCGGGGCATACAGCTTTCTGATGTGCATCCTTTGGGTTGAGATGGGCGCCGTTGACGTTGCCTTTACCGAGGCAGCGGTCGGCGCCGGCATAAGCACTGCCTTCTTCATAGCGGCGATATATCAGACCACAAGGAGGACCAAGGATTGAAATTCTTTGCTCTTGTTGCGGTAATACTTACAGGGGTTGCCCTGATTTATACCACCATAGACATGCCTGACTGGGGTGATCCCAACTCTCCTGCCAATTCTCATGTATCACCCCGATATATAGAAAAATCTCTTGAAGAAACCGCAACCCCGAACGTTGTAACAGCGGTTCTTGCCGATTACAGGGGATATGATACTCTTGGGGAAACCACGGTTATCTTTACCGCCGGGATTGTCTGCATACTGCTTTTGAGGAGAAAGAAGGATGACAAGGGAATTTGAAAATATCATAGTCCAGACCGTCTGCAGGATCCTTACTCCGTTTCTGCAGGTGTATGCCTTATATGTTATAGCTCACGGGCACTACAGTCCAGGCGGGGGATTCCAGGGAGGATGTATCCTCGGAGCAAGTTATATCCTTATGGTAATAGCGTATGACATCAATGCGGTCAAACTCCGCATGTCGGAAAAGATCAATACCCTCTATTGCAGCGTTGGTGTTTTTATATACGCCGGAATAGGGCTGCTCTGCCTTATTCTGGGGGCGAACTACCTTGACTACGGAATACTCCATAAGATTCTGCCGGTCGATGCGGTCAAGGCAAGGGCCATGGGAACGTTCGCTATTGAGATTGGCGTCGGGATTACGGTGATGGCGGTAATGGTCTCCATCTTCCTCAACCTTGCAACCGACGGCACGCACGACGAAGGAGTGGTTTAATGGAGTTTGTCATCGGAAAATACAATTACTGGATTTATATCGTGCTCATGATGATCGGGTTTTATGCAATGATCGCAAAGAGGAATCTGGTGAAAAAACTCGTTGGCATGAATATATTCCAGACCGCAATCATACTTTACTTTATTTCCATTGCTTCAAAAAAAGGAAATGCAACCATCCCCATCATACAGAAAACCCAGGGGGCGATCAATCCTGCGGATTACATGAACCCGCTTCCGCATGTGCTGATGCTGACCGCGATTGTCGTTATGGTCAGCACCTTTGGGGTTGCGCTTGCCCTCATACTGATGATCTACAGGAAATATAAAACGCTCGAGGAAGATGAAATCCTTGAGATATTGAGGAGTCAGAAGTGAATATTGCGGACCATTCAGCCATCCTGATTGTGATTGTCCCTCTGCTGGCATCGCTTCTTACTGCCATGCTTGCGTTGTGGAAGAGGCAGCTCTGCTATCCGCTGGTGGTTGTTACCCTCGGGGCATGCGTGCTGCTCTCTTTCGACATTATTCTTACAGTGATTAATGCGGGTCCGATTCATTACCGGCTTGGCGGCTGGATGCCTCCCTGGGGTATCGAATATGCCATAGACCACCTGAATGCCTTTGTTGCAGCCATTGTGTCTTTTATGAGTTTCATTGTTGCAATATACTCAAAGAAGAGCATTGAAAAAGAACTTTCAGCAGATAAAATTCCTTACTTCTACACCGTCTATCTTCTGCTTGCAACCGGTCTCCTCGGGATAACCGTAACCGGTGACGTTTTTAATATCTATGTGTTTCTCGAAATCACTTCTCTTGCCGGCTATGCCCTGATAGCGATAGGCGATGACAAAGCCCCTCTTGCAAGCTTTAATTACCTTATCATGGGCACAATCGGGGCATGCTTTTATCTGCTTGGAGTAGGGTATCTCTATATTGTTACCGGGTCCCTGAACCTCGCTGATCTCAAGCTTCTCCTTCCCGACCTGTATCAGTCGAAGGTAGTCCTCGGCGCCTTTG
>JBBIUL010000087.1:0-8414 GCA_037440265.1 Nitrospira sp.
TCGGCATAAAAAGGCCTTATATTGATGTTCACAAAGGCCCAGCGGTATTTGTTTGCGATTTCGCTGCAGAGCCTGTTGACCTCGTCATAATTGCCGTCAACCGCAACAAGGTTCGGTTCATATACCAGTGACGCAACAATCTTGCTTGCCTCCAGCGTGGCAGGGATGAAGATGAATCTTTTGAATCCGGCGCGCGCTCCATGCGCCGACACAGAGTGCGCAAGGTTGCCGGTTGACGCGCAAGCAACCGTATCAAAACCGAACTCACGCGCCTTGGTCAGCGCAACAGACACTACCCTGTCTTTGAAGGAAAGCGTCGGGTGGACTACAGTATCGTCCTTAATGTAGAGTTCGTCGATTCCGAGCACCCTGGCGAGGTTGTCGGCCTTTATCAGCGGGGTGAACCCGGAATCAAGTCCCACCTGCGGTTCGCCGTCTATCGGGAGCAGTTCCCTGTACCGCCAGAGGTTCTTTTTCCGCTGTTCTATTTTTTTTCTGCTGATTGCTTTTGAAATACTCTTGTAGTCATAAGCCACTTCGAGGGGGCCGAAACAGAATTCACAAACATAAATCGGGTCTACGGCATACTCCCTTCCGCATTCTCTGCATTTAAGACCTTTAATATGTCCCATATCCACCTCCCCGTTAATAAGATTAACTATTGTACTTTAAAGTGGCTGAGAATTTAAAGATATCCGGACCTTACAGATGGCTTATTTCTTCTTTTTTGCCTCATCCCAGAGTGCGTCCATCTCTGCAAAGGTCATCTCCGAGAGATTTCTGCCCTGGTCTGCAGCAGAACGTTCAATATATCTGAACCGTGATATGAATTTGCTTATGGTCTTCCTGAGGGCATCCTCAGGGTTTACCCCGACAAACCTCGATATATTGACCAGGGCAAAAAAGATGTCGCCAAGTTCGTCTTCTATTTCGTTCTGTTTTTTTTCATTAATCGCATCCCTGAATTCGCCGAGTTCCTCATCGAGCTTCAGCAGCACATCCTGAACATTCTGCCAGTCAAAACCGACCCTCGAAGCCCTGTCCTGAATCCTGTGGGCGCGCATCAGGGAGGGCAGCGTCTTGGGCACCCCGTCAACAATGGAATCCCGGTTTTTTCCTTCTCTCTTCTTCTGGGCCTCCCAGTGTACGAGCACCTCTTCAGATGTTTTGTAGTCGGCATCCCCAAAGACATGCGGATGCCTCGCCGTCATCTTCGCGCATATCTTCTCAATAACATCACCGGCGTCGAATTCCCCTCTTTCCTTTGCAATCTGGCACTGGAAAATGATTTGAAACAGGAGGTCGCCAAGTTCTTCCTTGAGTGCATCAGACCCTCCTTCGTCTATTGCCTCAAGCACCTCATAGGCTTCTTCTACAATAAAGGGCTTCAGAGACTCCCTGGTTTGCTCCCTGTCCCAGGGGCATCCCTTTTCACTCCGGAGCGCAGCCATGATATCCAAAAGTCTCTTGAAATCCATCGATGTGTCTATATTATGCAGTGATCAGGTAATTGTCAAACCATGTATTTCGCGTCAAAAAAAGCCTTTTTATCAATTATTTCAAGTGCAAATAAAAAGAACAGCTCGTTATGACCAGACGGCTGTTTTTTTGTCTCAGTCCCGCTTACACACGTGTTGATTACATATCATACGCTTGCTTTTACAATTATTTGACTGTTGCACTTTGAATGACTTATGTTATTTAATAAATAACCGTTATGACTGAACTTACCCCGTTAATGAAGCAGTATTTCAGCATCAAAGAAAATTATCGCGATGCCATTGTTTTTTTCAGGCTCGGCGATTTTTACGAGATGTTCGGCGAAGATGCTGAGAAGGCCTCAAAGATCCTTCAGATAGCACTGACCACAAGGGAAAAATCAAAAGACAACCCCATCCCGATGTGCGGAATCCCCTATTTTGCATCTGAATCATACATCACCAAACTGATTAAAGCCGGGCATAAAGTCGCCATCTGCGAGCAGATGGAAGACCCCAAAGAAGCAAAGGGGATCGTCTCGCGTGACGTTGTCAGGGTAATCACCCCGGGCACCCACACCCCTGAAAATCCCAAGGAAAATACTTATATTGTGAGCATTTTCCCTTCAGGCAATCTGCACGGAATAGCTGCTGCTGACCTGTCTACCGGAGAATTCCTGGTCTTTGAAACAAGGGAGCAGATTGAAGATGAGATCAACCGGTTTGAACCAAAAGAGGTTTTGATCCCGGAGAGCATTACCGAGGATATCCACTATCAGGAGATTCTTTCCGGATATTCCGTATCTCCGGTCAACAACTGGTACTATGATTATTCCGAGGCGCTCAAGACACTCCTCGGACATTTCAGGGTCTCTTCTCTTGAGGGATACGGCTGCAGTGGTTATACTGCCGCCATCTCTGCTGCCGGGGCGCTTATCAGCTACCTGCACGACACCCAGACCGGACTGCTCGGGTTCAAGAAAATCACCGCCCTGCTCCAGACATCGCACCTCTTCATGGATGCTGCGACTCAGCGCAATCTTGAACTGACCCATAATCTGAAAGACAATTCCCGTGAAGAAACGCTGCTGCGGGTGCTTGACGAGACATTAACCCCCATGGGAGGCAGATTTCTCAGGACCGCCCTGCTGCGCCCCCTTACCGATATTCCTGCAATAAAAACCAGGCTTGATGCCGTGGAATATCTCACTGAAGACTTTGAACTCCTTGAAGACCTCAGGACACTCCTCAGAAAAGTCCAGGATCTCGAGCGGCTTGCATCACGGGTTTCAACCGGCACCGCAAGCGCCCGCGACCTTATTGCAATCAGAAATTCATTGTCTGTTCTGCCCATGCTCAGGAAAGCGCTTGCTTCTTCAAGGCAATATTGCCTTAAGTCCCTCTCCGGAGAGATTTCCGAATTCACGCTTCTTAAAGAGCTGCTTGAGAAAAGCATCGTAGACAACCCTCCTGCCGGGCTAAGGGACGGCGGCATCATCAAGGACCATTACCACAAGGAGATTGATGCGCTCAGGAGCATAACCCTTACCGGGAAGGACTATATTGCAGGGATGGAACTGCGCGAGAAAAAAAGGACCGGCATCTCCTCTTTGAAGATCAGTTATAACAGGATTTTCGGTTATTATATCGAGGTTACAAAGTCCAACCTTGACATGGTACCCGAAGATTACATCAGGAAACAGACGCTCGTTGGGAGCGAACGGTTCATTACTCCTGAGCTGAAAGAATACGAGACCAATGTGCTCGGGGCCGAAGAACGGCTGAAGAACCTCGAATACGAGGTGTTCAGAGAAATACTTGACTCTGTCAGGGAAGAAACCGACCCGCTCCAAAAGACCTCCTCAGCCCTTTCAGCAGTCGATTTCCTCGCGTCGCTTGCCGTGGTTGCAAAGCGGTACAGCTACGCCAAACCGCTTCTCTCTGATGAACCCGTAATTGAGATTAACGACGGAAGGCATCCGGTGTTGGAACGCGTTTTTGCCGGACAGCGGTTTATCCCCAACAATACCTGTCTTGACACCACTGACAATATGCTCCTCATTTTGACCGGACCGAACATGGCCGGCAAGTCAACCTATATGAGACAGGTCGCGCTCATCGTCCTCATGGCCCAGATTGGAAGCTTTGTCCCTGCTGTTTCTGCGCGGATCGGGATAACAGACCGCATATTTACACGCATAGGAGCTTCTGACTTCCTGTCAAAAGGACAGAGCACCTTCATGGTAGAGATGATAGAAGCTGCCAATATCATAAATAATGCGACAACAAGGAGCCTGATCATTCTGGATGAGGTCGGCCGCGGAACAAGCACCTTTGACGGGATCAGCATTGCGTGGGCTATTGCCGAGCATATACTGTCAAAGATAAAGGCCCGCACCCTTTTCGCAACGCACTATAACGAGCTTACCGAGCTTGCACTCACGGCTGACGGCGTAAGAAACTACAACATCTCCGTGAAGGAATGGGGGGATGAAATCATCTTTCTCAGAAAAATTGAAGAAGGGCCAGCCGATAAAAGCTACGGTTTGCAGGTCGCCAGGCTTGCGGGAATCCCTGAGGCTATTATCTCGCGTGCAAAGGAGGTGCTGAACAACCTTGAAAAGGAGGAGCTCAATGCACTCGGCATGCCGAAGTTTGCCTCAAGGAAATCCAGGAAACAGGCAGAACAGCTCGACATGTTCTCTTCTGTCAACGAATCGGTAATCAATGAAATCCTGAACCTTGATATCGACATGCTCACCCCTGCGGATGCCCTGTCGAAGATACGTGCAATCAGGCAAAAGATGAAATTTTGATTTTTCTGCACAGGTCTCCGGTCTGCATGTCATTACGTTATTGACAAACATAAGAATGCTATGATAAGAAATCAAAACCAGACTAATCCAGAGTGAGGAGGTCAACAATGCTGCCTGATGACGTTAGGTTCCACAAAGAACACACTTGGCTAAGGGTTGCCGGCAAGAAAGGCACCATAGGAATAACCGACTATGCCCAGGACGCGCTCGGAGATATTGTTTATATAGACCTGCCGGAAATCGACGTCTCCGTTGAGGCCAACAGCGAAATTTCTGAAATCGAATCAACGAAGGCGACGTCTTCGGTCATTGCACCGGTAACCGGCAGAATTATCGAGGTAAATGAAGACCTTTCTGAATCTCCCGAAATCATCAATGAGGACCCTTACGGAAAAGGATGGATTGCAATCATTGAACTTGACAACCCTTCAGAGGTCGATGACCTGATGGATGCCTCAGAATACGAAAAATATATCGATGAAGAGTCAAAATGAGGGTATCAGTCCTCGGGGCCGGACCAGGGGGGTATGTTGCAGCTCTTACATCAGCCCGGTCCGGCGCCCAGGTGACCGTTATCCACGATGAAGAGGTCGGCGGCACCTGCCTCAACCGTGGCTGCATCCCCACAAAAACCTTCGTTGCCTCTGCCGAACTACTCGCCAGGACAAGAAAGCTCGGCGCCTTCGGTCTGGAGCTGAACGGTTCCATAGCTCCAAACCTGTCCAAAATAGTCGACCGGAAAAATACGGTAATCAAGACTCAGGCAAAAGGGATCAGGGGACTTTTGAAAAGCTGGGGCGTTGCTCTGAAAAGCGGTCGCGGCGTACTAATCTCACCCACAGAGATTGAAATAACCGCCCCTGACGGCAGCAGGGAGACAATAGCATCCGATAATATTATCATCGCAACAGGCTCAAAACCATCAGAAATTCCCGCCCTTCCTTTTGACGGAAAAAATATCATTTCATCCACTGAGGCACTTGACCTGCGGGAAATTCCCGGCCGTATCCTCATTGTCGGTGCAGGCGTTATAGGATGCGAGTTTGCCTTTATCTACCGTGAACTGGGATCCGAGGTCACTATCGTCGAGATGCTGCCGCGGGCAGTGCCGCATGAAGACCATGAAATTTCCGAGATCCTTGAAAGAGAACTTAAAAAGAAAAAAATAAAACTTTTAACAAACGCAGGCGTTTCAAAAACAGTTCCTCATGATGGCGGCATACGGGTACTCCTTTCCGACGGAAAAGAGCTTGACGCAGACAAGGTCCTTGTCGCTGTCGGAAGAAGCTTCAACAGCGATAACATAGGTCTTGAAAACATTGGAGTAAAAAAAGGAAGCCGCGGAGAGATCATCGTAAACAGCAGGATGCAGACCAGTGTCCCGGGAGTCTATGCAGTCGGTGATGTGACCGGCGGCATACTGCTCGCCCATGTTGCCTCGGCTGAAGGCATCGTTGCAGCCAAAAACATAACCGGGAACACCAGCGAAATGAATTATCTTGCAGTCCCTTCAGCAATCTTCACTTCGCCCGAAATCGGTTCGGTCGGCATGAGGGAACAGGAAGCCAGGGATAAAGACATCAGCTTCCGGATCGGACGCTTTCCGTTCAGGGCGCTCGGCAAGGCGCACGCCATGGATGAAATCAGCGGGATGATAAAGATTATATCTGATGAACCTTCAGGTCGTATTTTGGGTGCCCACATCATCGGACCGCATGCCTCTGACCTGATTCATGAAGCTGCCGTTGCAATACGGGCTGGCCTCACGGTCAAAGACATTTCCGGTACGATCCACGCACACCCCACGCTTGCTGAAGGTATAAGGGAAGCTGCCGAAGACGTCTTCGGGGAGGCTGTCCACGTCGGGAAAAAAACGGATGAATAGGATTTATGCAGAACCGAGAAGAAAAAGACAACTGGGTTTTTGATTCAAGGAAGACCAACAGGATGCTCTTTTCAGAGGTCGATGTCCTGCTGCGCGCGCTTGACCGGTTCTTCAACATCGAAAACCTGACCATCTCAAGTGAAGACCTCACCAGTAGGAATTTCTTCGATGAACTGATTTCTGTCAGGGATTCCATACTGCGCGTGCTCGGCATACTCGACGTCATCATTCCCGAAAACAGAAAAAATGTCTACTGGTTTCAGAAATTTGCTGAAACAAAATTTCTGACCGACCGGAAACGGGACGCGTTCAGGGAAGACCTCTATCGTCAGGACACCCCTGAGAAAAGTCTGTATCTCCTCTATGATTCGTTCATAAATCTGAAGGGAGTCATAACCGATCTCCTCCGCACCGGCAACATCTCATACCTCGGATTCAACAACATCGGCCGGCTCATCAGCAAAGAGATACGCGAGAACGCCTTTTTCAACCCTTTTAAAAGAGACATGAACCCGGACTTCGACCTGATCAGCAACGTCGAAATATCGAATATCGTCAAGACAATCTCGGACAAGGAACTGAAAAAAAACATTTCAGTGATTTATCTCTACCTGTTCAGGTTCATGCGGTTTATGAGCTTCATTGACATGACAGCGCAGCGTTCTGCATCGCTGAATTCTTCCCTGATTATCCTGATCCTCCTCCGTTCCGAGATCAAAATATTCCAGGGATATGTCGAAAAAGCCTCAAAGAGATTCAGGGACTCTGAAATTGAAATGCTTTTGAAGTCCATAGCATATCAATTTGCCATGGAGACCAAGAGGGTCTATAACCAGGAACTGAAGGACATCCAGCGAAAGAAATCCGCGCTTCATTTCAGGGGCAAAATTGAAAACAGCCATGGGATATTAAAAAACCTTACCGAACAGAGCATTGTGCAGCTGACCAACTACTTCAAGCCCGGCATACAGGGCGAGCAGATATTCGACAGTTTTATCACGAAACTTGAACAGTCCCTTCGGCTGCGGGAAGACATCTTTGTCCTGCATAAATTCATATCCCTGCTCGAGAACAAGGCCGGACAGGGCGAGCAGATATTCGACAGTTTTATCACGAAACTTGAACAGTCCCTTCGGCTGCGGGAAGACATCTTTGTCCTGCATAAATTCATATCCCTGCTCGAGAACAAGGCCGGAGACCCCAAACTCCGCCTGAACGTCTTTGTCTCTCTGAGGAACTTTATGTTATATTTTGAAAGCTTTACATTCAGGCTGCTGAGGCACGATGACTATGAAGAATTCCTGTTGTTCTTCAATGAAATCAACGTCATAAACAAGAAAACGGTCACCGGGCCTGAATTTCACAAAATCCTTGAAAGGATATTGCATTTTAAAATATATCTCGATACGACGCTCAGGCATATTGCCAACAGGTCTGAACTGAACAGCAGACAGATAGACAATGAACGGGTTGATGCCTTGATAAAGCAATATCTTTAATATGGTGATCCTGTTATTCCGGAACAAGCAATAAATTCATCATTGTATGCAGAGGAGGAGACATGGGAAGAATCTTAGACATACTTGCAAGAGAAATCATCGACTCAAGAGGCAATCCTACTGTTGAAGTTGATGTATATCTCGACAGCGGGATTATGGGCAGGGCAGCAGTCCCTTCCGGCGCTTCAACAGGCAAGAAGGAGGCCCTCGAACTCAGGGACGGTGGCAAACGTTTCCATGGCAAAGGCGTTCAGAATGCGGTAAAAAACATCCTCACCAAAATAGCCCCCCGGCTGCGTGGCCTGCACTCGGAAGACCAGGCTTTTATAGACAGTCTGCTCATTGAACTCGACGGGACAGAAAACAAGAGAAGACTCGGTGCAAACGCAATGCTCGGCGTGTCGCTTGCCGCATGCAGGGCAACCGCCTCTGAGTCCGGCATGCCGCTCTACCGGCATATCGGCGGCTGCAATGCAAAGGTACTACCGGTGCCCATGATGAACATCCTCAACGGCGGCGCACATGCCGACAACAACCTTGACATCCAGGAGTTCATGATCATGCCGACCGGCCTTCCTGATTTCGCTTCAGCTCTCAGGGCAGGCGCCGAAATATTCCATACCCTGAAGAAAATACTCAAGAAAAAAGGTCTGAACACTGCGGTCGGAGATGAAGGGGGGTTTGCTCCAGACCTCTCAAGCAATGAGGAGGCAGTACTGCTCATACTGCAGGCGGT
>JBBIUL010000088.1:0-8403 GCA_037440265.1 Nitrospira sp.
CCACTGATGTTGCGGTGATCTCTCTTGACGGTGTGGTATACAGCAAAGCGGTCAGGGTCGGCGGCGACAAAATGGACGAGGCCATCATGGCGTACATCAAAAGGAGATATAACCTCATGATCGGCGAGATGACCACTGAGCAGATCAAGATAGATATCGGCTCTGCATTTAATACCGGCGGATCTGAAAAGCGCATGATGGACATCAA
The DNA here is from genome assembly GCA_037440265.1 of Nitrospira sp. Lineage (GTDB taxonomy): Bacteria > Nitrospirota > Thermodesulfovibrionia > Thermodesulfovibrionales > UBA6898 > JBBIUL01. Next base: position 209 of record JBBIUL010000088.1, read on the forward strand.
GGGCAGAGACCTTATCTCGGGGATACCCAAGACCATCACTATTAATGAAGACGAAATCCGCGAGGCCCTTTCAGAGCCCATTAACATAATTCTCGACACCATAAAGGTAGCCCTTGAAAATACTCCTCCCGAGCTTGCTGCAGATATCGTAGACAGAGGCATAGTCCTTGCCGGAGGGGGAGCGCTCCTCCGCGGGCTCGATGCCCTGATCAAACAGGAGACCGGTCTCCCAGTGATTGTGGCAGACGATCCCCTTACTGCGGTAGTGATCGGTGTCGGCAAAATGCTGGATGAACTGGATATGCTCCGAAGAATTGCAATAAATTAGTAATGTCGAGAAAAAATACTTTCTTTTTTTTTATCCTCGTACTTCTTTCGTTCATTGTGATGACGTATCAGAGCAAAAAGGGCAATCTGTTTTCTAATAACCCTCTGACTGGCTTCCTGAACAATGCCCATCTCACGATACAATCCTTTTCCGATACCGTAAAAAGCCCCTTCAGAAAGATAACCCTTCGTGAAGAGGAAAACAGAAGGCTCAGGGAACAGATTGACGAACTGATGTCCGAGAGGGAAAAATACCAGGAGGCATTTCTCGAAAACAAACGGCTGAAAGACCTTTTGAAGCTGCGCGAAGAAAAGACCGGATTCTCCACCTCTGCAAGGGTCATTGCAAGAGGCCCTGACAACTGGGTAAACACCATGGTCATCGATAAAGGGCTCAGGCACGGCATCGAAAAGGACATGAGTGCGGTAACGCCAAAAGGGCTTGCCGGCAAGGTTTTTCATGTCTCTGATTCTTTCTCCCACCTTCTGTTGATTACAGACATTACCTTCTCAGCGTCTGTCAGACTGCAGGACAGCAGAAAAGAAGGAGTGCTGTCAGGGACAGGCTCAAGAAATTGCATTTTAAAATACATACCATATGAAGAAGAGGTAAAGACAGGCGATCTTGTAATAACCTCAGGGCTTGATTCCCTTTTCCCGCCGGGGATACCGGTCGGATATGTATCAAGAGTTGACAACAAGGGGTCCGGCGGACACTTCCAGCACATCGAGGTAATACCGTTCCAGGACGACAGAAAAATCGAGGAAGTACTGGTTGTCAGATAAGAGACTGAATTGAAAATGAAAAACATATATTGCTCCGACAAAACAATACGGGTTGCCGGATACGCAGTGCGTATGACCCGGGTGCATTGTCTGAACCCGGCAGCTTCAGGGACTCATGAATGAAGTATCTTTACTGGACCATCTGCATCCTCCTGTCCTTTATCCTGCAGAGCAGGATTTCAGTGATCGGCGTGGCATTGAACCTCACCGTGCTTCTGGCCTATTATGCCGGCATCAGATACGGCGCAACAGCAGGCATGCTGACCGGGGCACTCATCGGCGCACTCGAAGATTCGCTCTCGATGTCCATATTCGGCCCTAATATGCTTGCAAAAGGAACGGTCGGGTTTTTGTCGTCCTTTTTTGTGACAGGGAAATTTTTCAGATGGACCCCTGTAGCAGGGATTTTCGCCGTACTGTTTCTGACCTTTATGGATAACATAATTATATTTTTGTCACGAAGCATGTTCGATAAAACCTCGGCCGCACTGTCGATGGTTTTGTTCACTGCTGTCATGCAGTCTTTTCTGAATGCTCCTGCCGGGATATTTATAAGGCCTAAAGATGCAGACTGAAAAATCAATGTCGGACAGAATTCTTATCTTCACCTATCTGATAAGCATAGGGTTCGCAATACTTTTGCTCAGACTCTGGCAGCTGCAGATACTCCATGGAGATGAGTACAGAGAAATATCAGAATCAAACCGGCTAAGGGTTATCGGAGTGCCGGCCCCCCGGGGGATCATATTCGACAGGAACGGGATTCCGCTCGTCAAGAATTCTCCTTATTTCTGCGCATCGGTCATTCCTGAGGAATTTGACAGGAACAGCCTGCCGGCATTGGCAGCAGTACTGAAGATGCCCGTGGAAGAGCTGACTCATAAAATAAACAAGAAAGGCCAGAGCCCTTTGACGCCGATCAGACTCAAGGAAGGACTTTCATTCGAAGAGGTGAGCTACATTGAGGCAAGGAGGTCGGACTTCCCGGGGCTGATGATCGACATAGAAGTCAGCAGGGAATACATTTACGGCAGCAACGGTTCTCATCTTATCGGGTATCTTGGCAAGCTGAGCCCGGACCAGTCAAAAAATCCCGACTACAAGGATGTCCCCCGGGAGGCATTCATCGGACAGTGGGGGGTTGAGAAGCTTTTTGACAAGACCCTGCGCGGCACTGCAGGCCAGCGGATAATCGAGGTCAATGCACTCGGCAGGGAAATAAGGCTGCTGCGGGAAAACCCGCCCATTAAGGGATCTGATCTGACCCTCAGTCTCGATATCGCACTTCAGAACGAGGCTGAAAAGGCCTTTGAAGGCAAGGCCGGTGCGCTCGTTGCCATGAAGCCCGGCACCGGTGAGATACTCGGCATGGTCAGTGCACCCTCGTTTGACCCGAATAAATTCGCAAAAGGTATCAGCTATGACGAGTGGGTCGCGCTCAGCCAGGACAAGAAGCTCCCTATGCTCAACCGGGCTATACAGAGCCAGTATCCTCCGGGCTCTACATTCAAGATTATTACCGCCATTGCCGGCCTTGAGGAAGAAGCGATCAATGAGCATACAAAAGTAGACTGCAGGGGTGGAATCAGCTACGGCAAATGGACCTTCGGGTGCTGGAAAAAAACCGGCCACAATGTAGTCTCGCTTCACCGTGCAATGGTCGAGTCGTGCGACGTGTACTTCTATGAAGCAGGCAAGCGTCTCGGTATCGACAAGATACAGAAATACTCCTATATGTTCGGTCTCGGCAAAGAGACCGGCATCCCGATCGGAAAAGAGAAAAAAGGCATTATTCCGTCGGTCGCCTGGAAACTGGAGAACAAAAAAAGCCCCTGGTTTCTCGGTGAAACGTTCGTCAATGCCATAGGCCAGGGCTATGTCTCTGCCACACCTATCCAGATGACTGCGATGATCAGTGCAGTCTCAAACGGCGGCACCGTATATAAGCCGAATATTCTCCATGGTGAAGCCCCGGTAGTTGTCAGCAGGGCTGACGTCAAGCCTGAAACGCTCAGGGCAATAAAAGACAGCCTTGTCGGTGTTGTCAATGAACCGAGCGGAACCGGATGGACAGCGAAATCATCGACTACCCTGATCGGCGGCAAGACAGGGACCGCCCAGGTAGTCGGGATCCGCAAGGATTCAAAGCACCTCCCTGAAAAGTTCAGGGACCATGCATGGTTTGTTGCGTTCGCACCTGAGGAGCATCCGGAGATTGCCCTGACGGTTTTTGTTGAGCACGGAGGCCACGGTGGTGCGGTCGCAGCGCCGATTGCAAAAAAGGCGATTGAGGCTTACCTGCTGCCTGAAGAGAAAAAAAAGGAGCTGCTGAATGTTCAGGATTGACAGGAGGCTGCTGAACAATTTCGACTGGCTGACCCTCATAACCGTTCTGGTCATATCCGTCATCGGCGTCCTGACCATCTTCAGCGCGACCCGCCAGCCTGATGAAACAATAAGGTCATCTTTCTATCTGAAACAGGCGATTTGGATTCTCATTGGCCTTGCAGGATTGACCCTGGCGGTCAGTTTCGACTATATATGGCTGAGCAGGATTTCCCTTCCTCTCTATGTTGTCGGCGTTGCCCTGCTTATCATCGTCATCGTCGCAGGCAAGATCGGCATGGGCGCGCAGAGATGGATAAGCATCGGACCTATCGCTTTTCAGCCCTCGGAGTTCTTCAAGCTCATTTTTATCATCATGCTGTCCCATTACCTGAGTTTCTCCCGGGAGTCGCTGAAGACCATGGGACTGCTCCGCATATTTTTTACCATCGTTCTTATCCCGGTGGTACTGCTCATTAAACAGCCGGACCTCGGGACCGCTGTTGTCACTTTTTCAATTTTCTTCTCTATCATCCTCTCAAGGGGGCTCCACAGAAAAGCCCTTGCCCTGATCGTGATTATCGGGATGGTATCACTGCCTTTTCTCGGAAGCATAATGTGGAGCGGCCTCAAGGACTACCAGAAGAACAGGCTCATCGCATTCATAGAGCCCCAGGCTGATCCTGCAGGCATCGGCTACCACATCAATCAGTCAAAGATCGCGATCGGCTCAGGTGAACTGCTCGGCAAAGGGTATCTGAACGGGACCCAGGGGCCGTTCAGATTCCTGCCTGAAAAACATACTGACTTTGTCTTTGCCGTGTTTGCCGAGGAATGGGGGCTGGTCGGCTCTGTTTTTCTCTTATCGCTCTATTTTCTTCTCATAATGCGGGGGCTTGATACTGCCCGAAAGGCCAAGGACGACTTCGGCCGGCTGCTTGCCCTCGGTATCACCTTCATGTTTGCCATTTATTTTTTTGTAAATGCCGGGATGACCCTCGGCATCATGCCGGTAGTCGGCGTGCCCATGCCCTTCATGAGCTACGGAGGGACTGCCCTGCTTTCGAACTTCATAGCAATCGGGGTACTCATTAATATCAGGACCCGCAGGTTCAGCCTCTTCTATTAGATATTAACCCGGGTTTTCTGCTATAATTTTTCTCCGTTTTAATTGAATATTTTGTGCAGTTCGCATTAAACTATTCATCACTACCTTTTCGCTGTTTCCATCGGCGGTGTAGCTCAGACGGTTAGAGCATGCGGCTCATATCCGCAGTGTCCGGGGTTCGATTCCCTGCACCGCCACCAAATTCTCTCCGGTGGATTTGAAGCATATTAATGCATATTTGCAGGGATATGCTTTAAGTCGAGTTGTGCAAAGATATGCTTCAAACTTATCAGAGACCTGTAAATCCTTTGACATGTGCTTAAATCACTTGACACCCAATAACTCATGGTTTTTTTGAAAATGTAATTTGACCGAAGAAACCCATCACTATTTCTTTTTGGAAAAAACAGAAAATGAGCTAAGATTTATGTAAGTTACAACCATTACAGTTCTCCCTTAGGGTCGATTTCGAACACGTCTTGTACACCGCTCAGTAGTATGCGCAATACCTCGCACTTTATGAATACCATACCTCTGATATCGCAACCATGCATCTCTTGGATGTTGACGACGAGAAACAGAAATTCCAGGCCCTCTAAATAATACTATATTTATGCCGCCAGTTCTTAAACTGCTCGGAAACATAATCCCATCGATGTTAAAGGTCTCCGGTGTTCTAGAAGATTGCTCGCCAAAAGCATTCGGGAAAAATGGCTCCTGAAATCTGTAGAATCTAATGAATTCGGTAAAAACCTGTGTTGGTACATATAATATTTCTGCCTCATGCGGCCTAATGGGTCTGGCAATATCTGCAACAAAATGTCTAAGAAATGGCTTAACATATTCTTCGTAGGCAAATGAATAATCTTCACTGAAAATACTTAGTGATCCTTCAATTGATTGTGAAAGATCAAGCAATCTTAAATCATTCAATATCTCAAATTCTCCTACTGCTACCCTGTCACCAACACTCGGCCGAACCTCAGCAATGCTCGTCTCCGCTTCAAGACAGCCATAAAAAAATGATATACCTGCTGGGCTCATGCGATTATTTCGAGTTTCAGTTATTGGTGGACTCGTTATATCTTCATGTCGCAGTCTCCCTTCGCCTCTCATTAACCGAGCTCTATATAGTCGTCGCCCTACACCGATAGATGCTATCATGAAGAAATTGTTAAAAAAGTCAGCGAGGTGTTGCATGAACCGATGAGGATGACTCTCATCATTTGTGGCTTCATCAATGCTAAGGAATGCTGTAAAACGTCGTGTGTTTGTAACAGTTTCACAAAACTGATTCCAGTTATCTATTTCCTCTGGTTCGCCAGAAGGAGGTCCATAAGGATCTCTTCTCACATACCCAGTGCCATCATCGTCAGCCAAGTCGTCTGCCAAATCTCCGGGATCAAAGTGTGTGGAGTCAAAGATATCAAAATCTGACAGCAATATTTCCGTCATAGTATTTGTATCCATCGTGTAGCCACCTTCGGCTGTTTCATAATGCACCCTGTTGGCTGCATCTTCGTAGTGTCTGAGCACTCCTGCACGCACAAATTCACCCACTTTATCTACATTATGAAACGGCACGTCTGTACTCCCGCAATAGTCACAATCGCCGCGATTTTCTGACGCTTCTATGAATTGTTGAATAAGCGGCTCAGAGAAACACCTGGCGCAACAATTCGGCATTCTTATCTCAGCCTTTCTATGTCAAGCATTTTTCGAGCCTTTCTTTCCTCGTCTTCCAGTCCGGCATATATTTCGAAAGAAGCTTAAGATAACCATTGTTATGAGTATGCACCTTCAGGTGACAAAGCTCATGCATGATTACGTAATCTATGCAGGATATAGGTGCTTTGACGAGTGCTGTATTCAGCAGGATGTCTCCTGATTTACAACAACTGCCCCATCGCCTGACCATTTTCCTAAGGCGGATTTTCGGATATGGGACCTTCAATCTTTCAGCACGTCTGTAACATTCATCAAGGCGGCGATAAAATATTATGAGGGCATGTTCTTTGTACCACTCATCCAGCAGATCCTTTATCTTCGAGGGTTTGCGCGGTGCCGCTGTCCCTACAAAAAAATGAGAACCTTTCAGTTTAACTGTGCCTTGCTGATCCGATTTTATTTTTAATCGATATTGTCTGCCAAGAAACAGGTGAGTTTCACCACTCAGATATCGACGTGCTGGAGTGCGCGGCTCAAATGCGTGAAAATAGGATATTTGCTTCGTGATCCATCGGGCCCGCTTTACGAGACGGACTCGAATCTTCTCCGGTGATGTACCAATTGGAGCCTTGATGAGCACGCGGCAGTTAGGGTGTACCGCGATTTCCAAAGTCTTTCTATCGGCATACAAAACATCGTAGGGGATCTTCTCTCTGCCGTAGGTAATAAGTCCATGCAAATTGGTCATCTTTGCATCCTGTGTCGAGCGAGTTGCATTGAGCGTTCAATAATTTCATCCATTTGTTCTGCGCTGAGTGCAATGCCACGCGCTCCCTTGATCTCGTCGTAAAGAAAATCGTCTATTTCATTCTCTGTAAGTTTTTGTGCGTCTGTATCATCCCAGAAATGGACTTTCCAGTTGCGCTTCAAGATATTATGAATAGCAATTGCAGTATCTGCCGAGAGTTCATCACAAACTCTCTCATCAAGCTCTTGCTGTTCGAAAAAGGGCTTCAGTATGCCAAAGAAAGCCTGTGCATGCTCATCGCCAGCCAACTTGTCAGGAATATTATCATGCTCACGGGCAACGACCTTGTTTCGAACCTCGGTTACCTTCTGAAGGTACACCAAGTCAGATATCCGTTTGGCCCTGAATTCATCAATCGTCTGCTGAATAAGCTTCGAAAACCTTTCGTATAGAGCAGGGTCCTCTTCCATCTTTTCGGTGATAACCTTTTTTACCGCATGAGCAATTGCATCAGCTCTGGAAGCTGTTGTCTTGGCCCCATATACATTTTGCTCTTCTTTCACCATGCCGAACAGTTTGTCGTCAAAGATATTTACCGGCTCATTTAATCTGACAACCTGATCTGCCTGTATATGAGTGTCGAGCAGTTTCTTTATCTTTGGTTCATAATCCCGATAGTCGATAGCCTCTGCATAGCGAAGCTTGACCGCAGCCTTCAGGTTATGAAACTTCTTAAGATCATTCTTATACTGTTTTAGTTTTGCGTCTGCCGTATTCAGGATAAATTGCTCTGTTGAAAGTGCAATCTCAAAGCTCTTACTGAACTCAAACAATCTTTGATAGAACTCTCCTCTTAGCACCTCATTACCCAGCAGGACCTCATAGGCCTCTTCATCATACTGATTCCTGACCTCCTTAAATAGATCCCAAAGGTCGGAATAGAGTTGGGGCAATTTTGCCACTTCTGCATTGATTGATGTGAGCGTTCCGGCAATATCTTCCTCATCAAAATCCTCCAGCCCGGCATCAGCATACATAGTCAACGCCTGATCCAACTCGCCAAGTATGCTCGCATAGTCCACTATATAGCCAAATTCTTTTTCTGTACCTAATGTTTCGTTTTCATAGAGCCGGTTCACCCGCGCAATGGCTTGAAGCAGAGTATGTTCGCGAAGTGTACGGCAAAGATACATAACCGTATTTCTGGGCGCATCAAAGCCGGTGATAAGCTTG
>JBBIUL010000089.1:0-8394 GCA_037440265.1 Nitrospira sp.
TCAACATCTTCAAGAAGTTCTCTGAAACACAGTCCGCTGGCTGTGATTCTGCCATGCGTCAGGGCATAAAAAATAAAGGTATCATTGGGGCAAGGGGAATAGCCGAGCGAGAGGGTTCTCATCTGCCTGACTTATTCTGCGAGGTAATATCTTCCAGTTCCATCATCTCTGAAACCCTTCGGCAGGTCAACCATGCCCCCTGTTCAGCAGGACCGTCTTCACAGGTGGTTGTTTTTACTGAGACGCACCCGCATACAAGGCACAGGTTCCATAACAGCACTCCGAACTCTTTGTAGTCGCTGAACTTGAGGCTGCAATCGTTTTTAAGATTATTTTGTTGCATCATATGGACATATTTTAACATCAGGGCATGAAAAATATGAGCCTGCCTGCCGGCAGGGCTGATGAAATCGTTATGCGTAGGATATCGCAGCTTTTCCGGAAGGCAGCCTACAATGATTGGAGCAATCCGGGAATGACACGTTGGCAACGCTCTGCAGCAAGCATGATATCCCATTTCGTTTTGTCCCTGTCTTCAACGATGTTGCTGATTCCGCGGACTTCTACCATCGGCTTTCCGTAGAGAGCACAGATATGTGCAACTGCCGCGCCCTCCATGTTTTCGCAGAGTGCATTATATTGTTTCTGAAGCTCAAGGGCCTTTTTGCGAGACCCGGTGCAGGCTGAAACAGTTACAAAAGGCCCTGCTTTAACTCTGGTTATGCATGATGAGTGATTCGTAGTGAATTTGGCAGCCTGAACAGCCTTCCTAACATATTTTCTGTCAAGTCCGAACTCGTTAAAATACTTTTTGCTGCCTTTTGTTAGAAGGGGAATGCCCATATGGTCTGTCCCCTGAAACCCTGATTTCAGCAGCACTCCTTCATCTCCGTAAACTTCTTTGTCCGCAACTGCGATATCGCCGACCTGAAGCCCTGAAAATGGATAAGCTCCTCCCACCCCAAAGGTGATTATGACTCCCGGCATGAACTTCTGAATAAGTACCGTTGCGGCATGTGCGGCATTTGTCTTGCCGACGCCGGAGGTTATACAGACAATATCCCTGCCTGAAAAAGAACCTGTATAACAATGCTGGAGGCCGGCAATCCTGGTTTTTTTCAGTCCGAGCTTTTTGACAAGGGTCTTGTTTTCAAGTGTGACCGATGATATCAGTCCGACAAGAAGGTTTTTTTTGATAGCCAAAGCTTTCATTTTTTTGAATAATTCCAAAACATATTATATCACCCGGCTTGAAAAAAAAGGCGATCTGTGTTAACCTTTTAAACCTAAAAACCTGCCTTGGCAGGTTTACAATTCACACGCCGGCTACAGTCCCTGCCAATGGTCCCGAAAGGGTTGGCTGGACAGGCGGAGGAAAAACCACTGGAGGAAGTAATGGTAGCTTCAATGAAGGAACTGCTTGAGGCAGGAGTGCATTTCGGCCATCAGGTAAAGCGCTGGAACCCGAAAATGAAGAGGTATATTTTCGGAGAAAGAAACGGTATTTATATCATCGACCTGCAGAAGACCCTGAAGGGGCTTGAAGAAGCCTACAGCTTTATAAGGAACGTTTCATCAACAGGAGCAGGGGTTCTCTTTGTCGGAACGAAAAAGCAGGCACAGGATGCTGTAATGGAAGAGGCAGGGAGGGCTTCGGCATTCTATATAAACCAGAGATGGCTTGGAGGGATGCTCACCAATTTTGCAACCATAAAAAAGAGCATTGAGCGGCTCAAGAAGATTGAAGCAATGAAAGAAGACGGAACCATGAGTCTTCTTCCAAAACGAGAGGCTGCCGGCCTTGAAAAAGAACGTGGCAAACTGGAAAAGAACCTTGCCGGCATAAAGGAAATGAAAGAACTGCCCGGCGTAATATTCGTCATTGATCCCAAAAAAGAGAGGATTGGCATTGCAGAGGCAAGGAAATTGTCCATACCGATCGTTGCGGTTGTTGATACAAACTGTGACCCTGATGAGGTTGATTATGTAATTCCCGGAAACGACGATGCGATCCGCGCCATTAAGCTGCTGACGTCAAAAGTTGCAGATGCAGTCCTCGAAGGAAGAAATGCCCTTGCAAAAGAGGTCGAGCAGACCAAGGAAGCGACACAGATTGAAGAGAAAATCCAGACAGAGGAGACAGCAGAGGTAGCAGAATGACAACAATTTCAGCAAACATAGTTAAGGAACTCAGGGAAAAAACAGGCGCAGGCATGATGGAATGCAAAAAAGCGCTTTCAGAGAGCAGCGGAGATTTTGAAAAGGCAATCGACCTGCTGAGGCAGAAAGGACTTGCGACCGCTGCAAAGAAATCAGGACGGTCTGCCTCCGAGGGGCTGATCGGCTCCTACATACACATGGACCGGATAGGCGTGATGCTGGAAGTCAACTGCGAGACAGACTTTGTTGCGAGGACCGATGACTTCAGGGAGCTTGTAAAAGACATAGCAATGCATATTGCTGCCGCGAATCCCTCATATCTTTCTCCTGAAAATGTTCCGCAGGATATCATTGAGCGGGAGAAAGAGATCTACCGGGCTCAGGTAGCGAATAAGCCGCCCCAGGTGGTTGACAAGATTGTTGAGGGGAAGCTTGAGAAGTTTTATTCAGAAGTCTGCCTCGTAGAACAGATATTTGTGAAAGACCCTGATCAGAAGAAAAAGATCAAGGATATCATCACAGCGAAGATCGCTAAGCTTGGTGAGAACATTGTTGTGAGAAGGTTTGCTCGGTTTCAGCTCGGCGAAGGCCAGCCAGAGGCAAGCAGCTGCTAAGGGGGTAACGATTTGTCTATCAGGTATAAACGGATACTCCTGAAACTCAGCGGCGAGGCGCTGATGGGTGACAAGGGCTATGGTATTGATGCCGGGACCGTTGACTTCATGGCCAAGGAGATAAGGGGGGTTGTAGCCCTTGGTGTTCAGCTTTCAATAGTGATCGGAGGCGGAAACATATTCAGAGGGGTGCAGGCCAGCCTTGAGGGGATGGAAAGGGCGTCGGCCGATTACATGGGAATGCTTGCAACAGTGATAAATGCCCTTGCGCTTCAGAATGCACTTGAAAAATACGATATCCCGACGAGAGTCCAGTCTGCCATTGAGATGAGAGAGCTCGCAGAGCCTTACATCAGGCGCAAAGCAGTCAGGCACCTCGAAAAGGGGCGGGTCGTCATATTTGCCGCAGGCACCGGCAACCCGTATTTTACCACCGATACCGCTGCTGCCTTGCGTGCCATGGAAATAGGTGCAGACGTTATTCTAAAGGCTACGAAGGTTGATGGCGTCTATTCTTCCGACCCGGTCAAGGACCCCAGGGCCAGAAAATACACGGAGCTGACCTATATGGAGGTGCTCAAGAAGGGGTTAAGGGTTATGGACTCTACTGCGGTTACTTTATGTATGGACAACAGCCTCCCGATTGTGGTATTTAATCTAAGAGGAAAAGGCAACATACGGAAGGCCATAGAAGGGAAAACAGTCGGAACTCTTGTGAGGGGGAGCAGTGGATCAGGAGTTAAAAAGAAAAATAAATGAGAGAATGAACGGTGCGATGGAAGCACTCAAGAAGGAGTTTTCTTCCATTCGAACAGGCAGGGCTTCTCTTGCCCTTCTTGACGGCATCACCCTTGACTATTACGGGACTCCAACCCCCCTTCAGCAGCTCGCCAGTCTGAGCATACCTGAAAGCAGGCAGATCGCGATACAGCCCTGGGAGCAGAAGATCATCCCTGAAATTGAAAAGGCCATCCTCAAATCCGAACTCGGGCTGACGCCCATGAATGACGGCAAGATTATACGGATCAACATCCCGGTGCTCACCGAAGAGAGGAGAAAACAGCTCGTCAAGCTGGTGAAAAAACGCGCTGAAGAATCGAAGATCGCTGTCCGGAATATCCGCAGAGATACCAATGAGGAGCTGAAGAAGCTTGAAAAAGAAAAGCATCTCAGTGAGGATGATGTGAAGAAGTCGCTCGATGAAATACAGAAGATTACCGATCAGTTCATTCATAAGGTAGATGAGGTTCTTGAGCATAAGGAAAAGGAAATAATGGAGGTGTAGCATGAACAGCAATTTTATGCTGAAGGTTGAAGATGCAAAACTCCCTGATGTTCAGAAGGCCCTTAAGGAAGCAGGCATCAAGGTCAGAAGCATTATCGAGGTATACAAAGAGGAAGGCAAACAAGAAGAAGCAAAATAATGGCAGAAAAAGGAAAGGGGAAACACCCCTTAAAGAAAAAAACAACTGCCCCTGCCGGAAAGCCGTCACGGAAAAAAACAGTATTATCACAAGGCAAAGCAAGCCGACAGCGGAAATCAGCTGAACAGAACAGGAAAACGGCAAAGGCTGAAAACAAGGCGGGAAGGCAGAAGAAGGCTGACAGGGCTGTTGTGCTCCGCGCTGAACCCAAGGGGATTGACCACAAGCAGATAAAGAAAGAACTCCTTGCAAGAAAAAACAATATTCTGAAAGAGGCAAAGCAGGAAATAGCCAAATATATCAGCGGCGACACGCGCCAGCTTGTTGATACCGCGATTGATGACGGTGACTGGGCAGTGGTGGATATCTCAGAGGATATCAGTCTCAGGATGCTTACCAACCACAGGAAGAGGCTGAGGGAGATTGATGAAGCTGTCAGGAAAATTGACAGCGGGACCTATGGCATCTGCGAGGAGTGCGCTGAGGAGATAAGCGAGAAAAGGCTGAGGATCATGCCTGCTGCCAACCTCTGCATAGACTGTCAGGAGAACAAGGAAAAACTCGAGGCGGTTGAAGAGGCAGAATAGCCCCGTTTCTATCAGGGAAGTTCTGGCCTCTTTATTTTCTTGCCATAAACCTCAGCAAGGATCTTGCCTGCGCCTTTGGAAAGCAGTATTTCGGCAAGCTCTAATCCCAGTTTTTCTGCATCTTCGGGTTTTCCCGCAATAGTATCCTTGATAATTTCGTCGCCTGTGACGCTTCCGACAAGGCCATCCATGGTTATTTCCCCGTTTAGGATTCTTGCATGAGCGGCAATAGGGACCTGGCACCCCCCCTCAAGCCTCCTGAGGCAGGCCCGTTCAGCCCTGACGCAGATGGATGTTTCATCATGGTTGAGAGGTTTAATAAGATTATTAACGAAAGTATCATTGGTCCTGCACTCGATGCCGATGGCGCCCTGGCCAATGGCAGGGAGACTTATTGCATGATCAAGGATTTCAGTAATTCTGTCGGCCCAGCCGAGCCTCTTAATGCCGGCTGCAGCAAGGATGATTGCGTCAAAGTGTCCTTCATCCAGTTTCCTCAGCCGTGTGTCGAGATTGCCTCTTAACTGGAGTATCCTTAAATCGGGCCTGATATTCAAAAGCTGACAGGATCTCCTGAGGCTGCTGGTCCCTATTCTTGAGTTTTTCGGAAGGTCTTTGAAACTCAGAACTCTGGATTCTGGATTCTGAATTCCTGTGATGAATGCATCCCTTGGATCTTCCCTCCTGCAGATTACCGGGAGATGAAGTCCTTTCGGGAAATCAGTGGGCACATCCTTCATGCTGTGGACTGCAAGGTCAGCCTTGCCGGCCAGGAGGGCCTCTTCTATTTCCTTTACAAAAAGACCTTTCCCTCCTACCTGTGCGAGCGGGACATCGAGTATCTTGTCGCCGGTCGTCTTTATCTTGTTGAGTTCGACCCTGATGTGAGGATCGAGCTTTTTAATCTCTGATTTGACCCATTCAGCCTGCCAGAGAGCAAGTTTGCTGCCCCTCGTACCGATTACGACCTTATTTTTTTTCATCATCTTCACCGTTTATTCCATAGAGTTTCTTTATCGTTGCAATGAGTATGTCCTTGTCTTCTGACTCTTCTTTGAGAGCTACCGTTGGAGCATGGATCAACTTATTGATGATAGAGTTGGCCAGATGTTCGATTGCCTTGCGTTCTTTGTCTCCTATATCAGGCATGCGGTTGATAAGCCTTTCAAGCTCCTCATTTTTTATCGATTCTGCCTTTTCCCGCAGAGCAACGACAGCAGGGACTGCATCGAGAGACGAGATCCATCTGGTGAATGTTTCGATCTCCTCTTCTACAATACTTTCGGCTTTTTCTGCCTCCTTTTTTCTCTCTGTTATATTCGAGTCCACTACCCCCTGAAGGTCATCCACGTCATAGAGGTAGACATTGTTCATGTCGTTAATTTCAGGATCAATATTTCTCGGCACAGAGATATCGATGATAAACACCGGCCTGTTTTTCCGTTCTTTCATTACTTTCTGCATCTGGGCCTTACTGAGCACATAGTTCTGCGCTCCGGTGGAGCAGATAAGTATGTCAGAATGGGCCATTTCACGCAGAAAATCATCGAACGGGATCGCTCGTCCGTTGAATTCCTTTGCAAGTTCGCAGCCCCTTTCATAGGTCCTGTTTGCTACTACTATTGTTTTGACACCGTTGTTGATTATATGTTTGGCTGCAAGTTCGGCCATTTCGCCGGCCCCCAGAAGCATGAAAGACTTTTCAGAGAGCGAGCCAAAAATCTTTTTGGCAAGCTCTACTGCTGCAAAGCTTATGGATACGGCATTCTCTGCTATGCGCGTTTCTGTCCTCACCCGTTTGGCCACGGAGATGGCCTTCTTGAAGAGCTTATTCAGGAGGACTCCGGTGGTCTTTTTTCCGAGAGCGAATTCAAAGGCGTCTTTTAACTGCCCGAGAATCTGAGGTTCACCTACGACCATCGAGTCAAGGCTTGATGCAACCCTGAAGATGTGCCTGATGCTTTTTTTGTCATCATAGCAATAGAGTGATCTGTCAAGTGATTCCCTTGGAATGCCGTGGAATTCAGTGAAGAAAATTTTTATTTTTTCGTATGCCTTGTCGGTGTCATTTGCATTGAGGTATATTTCAACCCTGTTGCAAGTGGAGATTACAACTGCTTCCTTTATCTCGGGAAGGTCTTTTATCCTCAGAAGTCCCTCCTCAAGCTTTGGGCCGTTGAACGCCAGTTTTTCTCTGGTGTCGACATCAGCTGTCTTGTGGTTAAGTCCTATTACGATTGTCTTCATCAGAAAGAATGTAAAGTTTTAAGCAGCAAATTCACCCCAAAAAAGGTAAAGAGGACAACACAGAAGCCTATTATTGAGAGAATGGCAGCCCTGCGGCCTCTCCATCCCACAGTGAGACGGAGATGGAGAACTGCTGCATAAATAAACCAGGTTATCAATGACCAGACTTCTTTCGGGTCCCATCTCCAGTATGTTCCCCATGCGCTTTCAGCCCAAATCACCCCGGTGATGATTGCCAGTGTGAGGAGCGGAAACCCTAAGGTGATCAATTTGTAGTTGACTTCATCAAGTATCTGCAGGTCCGGCAGTCTCTGAAAAAGTCCGCCGAGTTTCTTTGATTTGACATAATGCTCCTGGATAACATACATGATTCCAATACCGAAAGCCGTGGCAAAGGCAGCATTGCCCAGGAATGCCAAAACAGTATGTATGCCGAACCAGTAGCTCTGCAGGACCGGGCTCAACGGTTCAATCTTGCGCGGCAGCATTGACGATGAAAGCATCAGCATGAATACCACAGGCATGACAAATGAACCGAGAAGTGCCAGTTTGTACCGGTATTCGAGAAAGAAAAAAATCAGTATGATGCACCAGGAAAAGAAAGAAGACGCTTCGTGGAGGTTTGAAATTGGTATATGCCCGGCAATGATATATCGTGCGATTATATTTGCAGTATGGAATGAAAACCCAATGATCGAGAGTACAAGCAGTATGGTTGAGGTGACCTTGGAGCCTTTGAAGAGTTCCAGAATGCTCACAATTGCAGCGGCAAAATAGAAGGTCAGTGCAAGCTCAAAAAGGATTATATCCATCAAAAGCAACCGAGCTGGCAGTTTTTGATCTTTATGCCGAGTTCGTTGGCAGCAGAACCGACCTCTTTGAAGGTTATTCCGAGTTTATTCGCGATCTTCATTGCGGCAGCACAGGAAATTTTGTTGTCCCGGGCTTTTTTGCTTAACTCAGCTTGCAGCTCTCTATTCATATGTAGCAGCCTTTTTTATATTTTTTCTATAAATATCAACTATAAATATTACTATATCGGGTTTTAAAAACTCAATGAAGTCCTGCGGGTCCGCAAGTGCAGGCAGACTCAAAAAGTGGAATTAAAAACTTTTTCAGAGCAGCACATACAGTCCCTCCAATCTTTCATGCGTTTGTGATCATGCTGCTTCTTCTGTCTTGTCGGGGATTATCCCTTGAAACGATCAAGGAGGAATTTGCAAATGATATCATAAAAACATTTTATTGTTCTTATAAGCAAGAAAACCGTACAATAGTCTCAAATATATCCGCAGAACATCGATTGCGGTAATCAGTTCAAAAAAGTAACCGGAGGTGTTTAAGCATGAAAGTAAGAAACCT
>JBBIUL010000090.1:0-8352 GCA_037440265.1 Nitrospira sp.
AAGAGCTTTTCAAAGACCTCGCGCATAGTGCACCTGTCGCAGCCTGCGGTGAGCCTTCAGATACAGGCGCTTGAGGAGTTCTTCGGCACAAAACTCTTTGACCGGACCGGCGGGGCGGTGAGGCTCACGCCTGCCGGGAAGATACTCTACAAACACTCCAAGCACATCCTCGACCATTATGTGGAGGTTGAAAAGGACATCAGCAAGATCACCGGCATGATAAAGGGCGGGGTCAAGCTCGGTGCGAGCACCACCATCGGCAACTATGTCTTTCCCCGCGTTGTCATAGATTTCAAGAAGAACCACCCGAAAATAAAGATAGAGATGATCGTCGGCAACACAAAGAGGATTGAAGACCTTCTGACTTCAGGTCTCATCGATATCGGGCTGGTTGAGGGAGACTCGACCAAAAGCAGCCTGAATGTTGAGAAACTCATGTCTGATGAACTGCTCGTAATCGTTCCGCCGGTGCATCCCATTGCAAGAAAGAAAGGTCTTTCGGTTCTCGACATTGCACGGGAGCCCCTGATCCTCAGGGAGGAAGGGTCAGGCACCAGGCAGAAGACAGATGAATATTTTGAAAGTCACGGCATTAGCATCAGTGACATCCATGTTGCCGCAGTGCTCGGCAGCACGGAACTGATCAAGGAAGCGGTTGCAGACGGCCTCGGCATTTCAATAGTATCATCCTGGGCAGTAAAAAAAGAACTTGCAGAAGGGAAGCTGAAGGCAGCTACGGTCAGGGAGGGTAAAATACACAGGGACTTCTCCCTGCTCTTTCCGCAGAAGGCGCATACGACCCATGCGGTGGACGATTTTATCCTGTTTGTGAAGAAGTATCCGTTTGAGTCGATCTCTCCAGTCTAAAAACCGTTCGAACTTCTGATGCTGTAAATCCAACAGCCTGCTAAAAATGCTCTAAGCTCAATCATAGGGACAGAAAGCAGGGTAAAGTATTCGAGCGGTTTCACATGCCTGCTTGTTCTCAGCGATTTGAACTTATGCCTTCTCTATAACAAAAAGCAGCTGACCTTCCTGTACCGTATCGTTCAGCTTTGCGCAGACCTCGACCACCTGGCCGTCAAAAGGAGCAACGATCGCATTTTCCATCTTCATTGCCTCGATGTTTCCGATCTCTTCGCCCTTATGGATTATGTCGCCTGCCTTGATGGCCCCGCGAACAGGGTTTCCGATCCTCCAGATGTTGCCGTTGATCGGGGTAGCGATGTGGTTTGGCCCCTTCGCCATCCTGACCTCGACCTTCTTGGCCCTCGGCGTCTCGACCGTATAGACCCTGGTCTTATTGTTTACGCGCATGACCACATGGACAAGACCTTCATGTTCGGCGCCGATCGACAGGAGTTCTATACAGTAGGGCTTGCCCCAGAGCTCGAACTCCACCTTGTCACCCGGCTTCTTGAGCCCTTCCCTCCAGACATTGGTCGGCAGAGAAAACGGGGCCTCACCGTACTTCTCGCGGAAATCGATATAATCGATCGCATCCTTCGGGTGCATGAGATAGAGGATAAACTCCTCTTCGGTTGCAATCCTTGACAAGCTTTCTTCGAGGTTTGTACGCAGTTTCTGCAGATCGTCATCAACAAGGCTGTCAAGGGGAGACAGTTCCTTGCGCTCGCTCACCTTCTTTTCCCATTCATCGCCGAAGGTGCTCCGGTAGACCCACTCAGCAGGCCAGCCCATCGGGAGCTTGCCGTAACCGCCAAGCAGGAGGTTCTTGAAATCCCCGGGCGCGTTCCTGAAAAGGCCGAGGAGTTCTTCCTGTTCGTGGGGCTCCATGGCATTGAAGTCCTGAGATTTCTCTTCAACGAATTTTGTCAGGAGATTGAGCACGTGCCTGACACCGGCAGCACCTCCCTCCTTGTCATATCTGTTAATGATCCCGCTGCAGGTCACCCATGTGACCTGAGAGCCGGGGGTGACGTCAAAATATTTCACTATCTTGTTGTAGAGCGACATGAGCTTGAGGATCGACGGCATGTGCTGGAGAAAACCGCCGTTTGCCGCCTGCTCGAACGAACTCGGGAATGCGCCCCCGGGCATCCGGTGCATGGTCACGGTATGGTCATATCCCTTGAACGGCGACTCAGCCCACTCATAGTGGCCGATCCAGTCTCGCACCTTCTGGACAGCGGCCTCTGCGCTCTCCCGGTTGAGGTTCACCGGTATGCCGGACTCCTCAAGGTATGCCTGAAGGCCGAGTATCGGCGCCTGCCCGTAGAAACGGGTCAGCGAGTCTTCCTGCACGTCGAGTATCTTTGCCCCTGCCTGAGCAGCGGCAAGAAGAGCAGGCATTGCAAGTCCGTCGGTTGAATGGCGGTGGTACTGGACCGCAAGGTCAGGGTATTTCTGTTTGATGGCATCGACAAGGCTGAAGATGCGCTTCGGGCTGCCGACCCCTGCCATGTCCTTGATGCAGAGTACGATCTCGTCAGTGCCTGAGCAGAGGTCAACGATCTCTCTTACAACCCCGAGGTAATATTCATTGGTGGTCCAGTCAGCCTGGGTAAATGATATGGCCGGCTGGAAGAGCCTGCCGCGCTTCATCACCACCTCTGCCACTGCGCGCATGTTCCGTATGTCGTTCAGAAAGGAGAAACAGCGCCACACATCTATATCAACATTCGATACCGCATGTTCAATGACGTTCCTCGGATACGGCCGGTATCCCCAGAGGTTTGTCTCGCGTATCAGCGTCTGGAGCATGACATTCGGCATGATCTCCCGAAGGATATTGACCTCTTCAAACGGGTTTTCCCGCCTGTTCATGATCCCGACATGCCAGCGGGCGCCGCCGTGGCATTCAGAGCTGAAGAGACCCATCTCGTTGTAGAATGGCGCAAGGGTCATCAGGTCATGGATGCGGTGCCGGTTCTTGTAGTCTGACTGTCCGGCATCGCGCATGCCGGTTGAGGTCAGCGCAACACCCTTCAGGCCGTGGACTGCCCTGACGATCTCCTTCGGCGACATCCCGGGCTTTGCGAATATCAGGTTGTTCTTTTCGTTCTTTGTCTTTTTCATGCTTCCCCTCACATCCATTTCTGCGGGCCAAGGGCAGAGATCTCTGCAACATATCTCGCAACCTTGAGCACCTCGTCTTCACTGTCTTTTTCCTTGAACATGGAAATCAGTTCGTCCATGTGTTCTTCTATAAACCTCGTCGAAAACTCGCCTGCGATAAAGGCAGGATGCCGTATGATGCTCAGAAGGAGCGGGGCGAGCGTCTTGATGCCCTCAACGCGCAGGTTCCTGCTGATGCTCCGATCCATGGTCCTGATTGCATCTGCACGGTCAGCGCCGGCTGTCATGAGGAGCATGAAGAGCGAGTCGTAATACGGAGGGATGTCAGCGCCTTCATACACGCCGGATGATAGCCTTACGCCGGGACCCTGAGGCACCTGGAGCCGGGTAATGTTTCCAAAAGAAGGGCTGAAGGTCTTCGGGTCCTCGGCATTGAGCCGGACCTCGAGCGCCCACCGGTT
Organism: Nitrospira sp.; assembly: GCA_037440265.1. GTDB lineage: Bacteria > Nitrospirota > Thermodesulfovibrionia > Thermodesulfovibrionales > UBA6898 > JBBIUL01. The sequence goes on from JBBIUL010000090.1 coordinate 3,501, forward strand.
CGGCATGATGTCGGACTGCTTGAACGGCAGCCGCTTCCCGAGTGCAACATCGATCATAATGCCGACGATGTCAAGGCCGGTAATGAGCTCTGTTATGCCGTGTTCGACCTGGAGCCTTGTGTTTACCTCAAGGAAATAGAACTTCTTGGTTGCTGAATCAAAAATGAACTCCACGGTCCCAGCGGTCGTATAGCCTATCTCCCGCATAAGACGGACAGCCGTAAAGCAGATCTCGTTCCGGAGGTCTTCGTCGATGCTGGGAGACGGGGCCTCCTCGATGATCTTCTGGTTCCTCCTCTGGAGCGTGCATTCCCGCTCGAAGAGGTGGGCGACATTGCCATGCTCATCTGCTACGATCTGGACCTCAATATGCCTTCCGCGCTCGATATATTTTTCCACGAGGATCGTCTCATCTCCGAAGGACTTCTTTGCCTCTGAACGCGCCTGGCTCAGTGCCTGTGCGAGCCCTTCGGTACCCTCGACCTTTATCATTCCCTTGCCTCCTCCGCCTGCCGAGGCCTTTATCATGATAGGGAAGCTCACCTTTTCATTCTTAATCCACTGCTTTATCTGTTCCACATCAGTAACATTGCTTATTCCTGGTATGGTCGGCACATTGGCCTTCTGCGCGATCTTTTTTGCCTCTATCTTGTCACCCATCATGTTTATGACCTTGGGCGACGGGCCTATCCATATAAGCCCTGCGTCAATGGTCTTCTGGGCAAACTTTTCATTTTCGGCAAGGAATCCCCAGCCGGGATGGATTGCGTCGGACTTGCTGCTGAGCGCTGCGTTGATGATGGCATCCATGTTGAGATAGGATTCAATAGGCGGCGCCTCGCCGATATGTACCGCCGAGTCTGCCATAAAGACGTGGTGTGCGAGGCGGTCAGGGGTGCTGTAGACAGCAGCGGTCGGGATCTTCCTGTCACGGCAGGTATGCATGATCCGTACAGCAGGGACGCCGCGGTTGGCAATGAGGACCTTTTTTATCTCTCTCTCCATCTTCGATCTCCTGTGGTTATGTTCGTTCATTCGTCGTTCGTCCGGAATACGCAGGGATTGCAGAATAAAAAACCCCTACCCTGCAATGACCGCTCAGGGTAAAGGCCTCAACTGAATCACACGCGGCAGACCATGTATTTGTGCCGCTTTTCCAGCCAGCAACCTTAACCGATTAACCTTAGTAAAATATCCAATATTCTCTGCCTGTGTCAAGGAAAAGACGTTTCCAGAAGAAAGCATCATCAATCACGGACGTGCTGATCTGTCAGCTCAATCGGACAGGTAATGAGACCTTGCGGGGTATCGGCTTTCCCCATGCGTCTCGGTCTGAGCCGGCTCTTTCATACTCTCAGTAAATAGTTAATAAGCATTGAATTTTTCTGAATATACTGGTACATTTATGTAGATATTATGATATCTGCGCTATTGAGGAAAAGGGAGCTGAGGATCAGGCAAAACATCCTCAAGGGTGTCTATGAGGATAACCTGAAGATCATAGGCATCAGGCGTCCTGTTATTGCCAGAAACAGACTGTTCTATGTCAAAAAGGCCGTGCCGATCCTTTTTATTGCAGTACTCTTTGCCCTCGGCCACTGGGATTACATCAAGATCTCGTCGTTCAGCGAAAAAGAGGTGACCGCAAGCCCTGCCTTGCAGAAAAACCTGCTCCCGTTCAATCCTGCTGTCCCGCCTGCCGGCGACATGCTCAGTGCAGCAGATTACCAGGGGCTGCTCAGCAGTCCTGACATATCCATCAGCCGTGTCTTCGGTCTCGGCGTCAAGACGATCATGATCGACCCCGGTCACGGCGGAACAGACCCCGGTGCGATCGGCAAGATGGGGACCATGGAGAAGGACATAACCCTTGATATTGCCAGGCGGCTCAGGGAGCGCCTTCTGAAATACGGCACCTATAATATTCTCATGACACGCAATGATGATTCGACACTCCCGCTCAACAAGCGGGTTGAGCTTGCCCGCATGAGCAAGGCCGATATCTTCATTTCGATCCATCTCAATTACCTGCCGTCGAAACCGATCAATATCATTGAAACGTATTTCTTCGGCCCCTCTTCTGATGAAAAGGTCCTGAAGCTTGCAGAGAAGGAGAACGCGGGTTCCCAATACGGCATGAACGAGTTCAAGGACATGATCGAAAAGATAGGAGAGACGCTGAAGCTTCAGGAATCAAGAACCCTTGCATTGTCGATACAAAAAAGCCTGTTCGTCAACAGCAGCAGGAACAAAGGCGATATTTATGACTTCGGTGTCAAACGGGCACCCTTTGTAGTGCTCCTCGGGGTTGATGTCCCTGCCGTGCTCGCCGAGGTGTCCTGCCTGAGCAACAAGAAGGAAGAGGTCGAACTGAATGACGAACGCCACCGGGACAATATCGCCCGTTATCTCGAGGCCGGGATATTAGACTACTTACATAAAGGAGAACTGCAATATGCCGCAAAAAGACGCGCAGACTGAAAAAAACATCCTCTTCGCCGGTATTGACCTTGGCACATCGAGAAGCTCCATTTCAGCGAGCAACAGCACCAGGGAATGGGTCGAAAGCTATGTCGGATGGCCGAAGGACTTCATCTCGCAGCAGGTAGTGGGCAAACCGGTGCTCTTCGGTGCAGAGGCGCTGAAGCACAGGCTTTCGCTCGACCTCAGCAGGCCTCTTCAGCACGGGGTCATCAAGGAGGGGATCGAGAAAAATGAAGATGCGGTCAAGGAGATCATAAAGTACCTTATTGAACTCGCAAAGCCGGAAGACGGCCAGAAGATACATGCGGTCGTCGGGGTGCCAGCCGATACCCTTAAGGTGAACAAGCTCGCCATCAGAAAGGCCGTTGCCGAGTTCGCCCATTCACTGATGGTCGTATCAGAGCCGTTTGCCGTTGCCTACGGACTGAACCTGCTGAACAATGCGCTTGTCATCGACATCGGGGCCGGTACAACCGACTTCTGCATCATGCACGGCACCATCCCCACTGAGGAGGACCAGAAGACGATAACGAATGCGGGGGACTACATAGACGACCAGCTTTTCAGCTATCTTACCGAGAAGTATCCGAACTCGAAATTCAACAAGAACATGGTCAGGCAGTTCAAGGAGTCGTACAGCCACGTCAGGGACATCCCTGATGAAATTCAGGTCGAGATACCGGTTGGCGGCAAACCGGTGATGCACGACATCAAAAACGAGATAAGGCGCGCATGTGAAAGCATTATGCCTGCAATCGTTGAGACCATAACCGAGATGATCGCACGGTTTGACCCCGAGTTCCAAGTGAGGATAAAGAACAACATCGTCCTTGCCGGAGGCGGCAGCCTCATCAGGGGAATACGGGAGTATATCCAGGACGCGCTCAAGGAATACGGCCCATGCAATGTTATATCAGTGGAAGACCCGCTGTTTGCCGGTTCTGACGGAGCACTGAAGCTCGCCAAAGACATGCCGGAGAAATACTGGGAACCGCTTTAAACTATTCAGTTATAGCCAGCATGGATTGGATTGAGGGAAAGACAACTCTGCCCTCTGCCGGTTATAACTGTTTAATTCATCAAATCCCATGACACCTGACAACAATAGGTGGATATAGTGTTCGAGCGGTTTCTTTTGCCGCACTCCTTAAAGTATTTTCTCCGAAATTAAAGAGGCAAAAGCCTCGGAACGAAGTGAGCCTGCCTGCCGGTAGGCAAGAATGAGCGAGAATACTGTATCCGCCTATTATAAAATCAAGCTTAATACAGGATTTTAATGAATCAAAAAGGTTAAAAAGACGAGCATGAAGTTTTGTTTGTAGAGCAGGAGGCCTGTGACACTGCAGACCCCCTGCTCTTTTTATTTTTTATCCTCTCAGCCTTAACGCCTCAAGACGTGCAACGCGTTCTTCGACCGGCGGATGCGTGCTGAACAGCTTCATCATCGAACCGCCGCTTAAGGGGCTCATGATGAGCATATGCGATGTGGCTGGAGATGCGTGGGTCGGAATCCTCTGTACCCCTTTGTGGAGCTTACGAAGAGCATTTGCCAGGGACATGGGATTTCCGTGAAGGCGTGCACCGCCTTCGTCGGCTGCGTACTCCCTTGATCTGGATATGGCCATCTGTATGAGCATGGCAGCAAGGGGCGCCACAATCATCATGACGATCGCGCCAAACGGGTTTCCTCCTTCTCCGTCATCCCTTCTTCCGCCGAAAATCATTGCCCACTGCGCCATGGTTGCCAGGTAGCTGATCGCACCTGCAACGGTCGCTGCAATCGTGCCGATGAGGATGTCCCGGTGCTTTACGTGGGCGAGTTCATGCGCCATGACGCCTGCGAGTTCATCCTCTGAGAGGAGCTGCATGATGCCCTCTGTTGCCGCAACTGCAGCATGCTTCGGGCTCCTGCCTGTTGCAAATGCGTTCGGCGACATGTCAGGGATAATATAGACCTTGGGCATCGGCATCCCTGCCTTATGAGCAAGGCTTCTGACGATTCGGTACAGCACCGGCGCATCAGATTCACTTACCTGTTTCGCCCGGTACATCTTCAGCACGATCTTGTCGCTGAAGAAATAGGTGATGAAATTCATCCCGAATGCCATGATCAGGGCAAAGGTCATTCCCTGTTTGCCGCCCAGCGCTGCCCCGCCGAATACCAGCAGGAGCGTAAGGACGGTCATCAGCATTACTGTCTTTAATCCGTTCATTCTATCCTCCTTGATAAACTTTCTTAATGGATGAAAAAACCCTTATCCCGAATCCATTAGCGACACTCGAAAATCTCATGCCAATGAACCGAAATAAAGGTCTTGCCTGTTAAACGTCTGTTTGTTTAACTGACGGGCCGGGTATTGCTACCGTG
>JBBIUL010000091.1:0-8334 GCA_037440265.1 Nitrospira sp.
CGATAGCAAGGGTCGGTGACGGCTTGATCTTTTTGGCTCTTTCAGAAAGCATGGTAATCCCCTTCTTGATTTGTTTAGCAGCTATTTTATAACATTTTTATTTTTTATGAAATACTGCCGGCTCAAAACATAATTTTTCAGAACATTTCAGCTGTTTCTTTACCCCGTTAGAATGCCCCGTGTGAGCTTTCCCGGTAAAAGGCAAAGTCCTCTAACGGGGTTTACTTCATACATGTTATGGTTTAAACTTCAATATACAGCTCCACAGTATACATCAAATAAAACTACCAGGAGACGCGACATGGAATCCTTCAGATATGCAACTCTTTTTTTCATAGGGATGTTATTTTTGATTTTCCCTGCCGGATTCAGCTCAGCAGAAAGCAGATGGAAGCTTATCTCCAAAAGTGATGAAACAATTATCTATATTGACACTGAAACACTATCCCATCAACCGGGGGGGACAACCAAAGTTTGGGTAAAATCTGTTCCCCGGATAAAGGCCCTGTTGAATCTTGATAAATTCACAAGAAAGATCGACAAACAGGCCACCGGTGAAGAACATACAAAAGAGTTACTGGAAATCGAATGCCGCAACCGCACATACAGGAAACTTGATTCAACTGCTTATGATAAATATGGAAGTGTTACCAGTGCTTCTGGCTACAATGACAAGGCAGAATGGAGGGCCGTCTCCCCTGAAAGCAGGGAAGAAAAGATTCATACTTCTGTGTGTACAGCTAAGGACATCCGGAAGAACTGAAACATACTGAAATGAACCGCTTCTTAAAACAGCATCACTGACGGTCCAGCGTTAGTTAACGCTGTCTTTTTTGTTGCGCTCTTCGATCTTCTTTTTCAGGCCCTTGACCCTGTTCTGAAAATCTCTCGTCAGGGCGTCAGCCTCTTCATGGTTGGCAACGACATGCGGTGTCACCATCAGGATGAGTTCCTTCTTAACATTCGAATCCGTAGTAGTGCCGAAGAGATATCCCAGTACAGGGATCTTGCTCAGGAAAGGGATGCCGCTTCTGGTTTTCTGGAGCCTTTCGGTAATAATCCCGCCGATTACCAGGGTGTGTCCGTCCTGTACAATTGCAGATGTGGTAGCCTTCCTTGTTTTGAAACCCTGATATTCCTGACCGCCGATAGGGACCTTTGAACCCAACTCGCTGACCTCCTGGGTCAGTTTTAATGCGACCTGCTTCTTCTCATTGATATGCGGCGTTACAGTAAGAATTGTTCCTGCAGATTTGAACTGGACCTGTGAAGTGGAAAAATCCGTGCTTGTCTGGGGCTGTGATATGGAGGTTGCCACCGGAACCTCATCGGCGATCTCGATCTTTGCCTCTTTGTTGTCAAGGGCAAGGATATGCGGGCTCGCAAGAACATTGATCTTGTCGTTCGTAGCTGCAGCAGATATCAGGAGATTGAATTTCTGGGGATCAAAAATATTTGCAAATGCCCCGGTCGGATATGCCAGAATAGTACTTGAACCAGTTGCTATAGGCACTGAAAGCCCTTTTGTCGGATCGGTATCATATCGTATCCCGCCTGTGGTAAATCCTCCTATGAGGTCATAGGACTGTCCCTCGGCATTAACACTTCCCTTCAGCAGCCATTCAATGCCCAGTTTTGTAGTGTCATCGAGGGTTATCTCGGCAATCAGCACTTCAATCAATACCTGCTTGGGCTGCACATCGAGTTTCTTGATCGTCTCAAGCAGTGAAATATACCCTCTCGGTGTGCTTTTTATAATCAGTGCATTAATATCTTCGTATGCCTCAATCACCACCTCGCCTTCGATCTCTCCGGCAAGCCCCTCCTGCACAGAGGCGCCTGCTGCCGGCAGTGGTACACGCTGTCCGGGCCTTGGGACCGGCACCGGCGTTGGAGTCGGCGTGGTTGTTACAGACTTGACCGCAGGGGCGCCTGCTGCCTTTTTGTCTGCATAGATCTTTTTCAGGATTTCGGCGAGCTTTTTGGCTTCGGCATTTTCAACGTTGTAAACAAAGGTTTTGATCGCATCCCGCTCAGTTGCAGGGATATCGATGGCCTCCAGCAGTTTGATTATCTTGAGGATGCCAGAAGGAGGCGCGGTGATCAGAAGCATATTCGACGGCTCATAGACAATAATGTCCGTTCCCCTCGGCATGAGATTCCTGACGATATTTGCAACATCGTTTGCCTTTACATATTCGAGGGGGATTTCCTGTGTTACGAAACCGGCATCTTTGGAAACTATGGGCTTCTTGCCTGACTCAATGGGCACCGGCTGCTGTTTGGCCGTGTCTATCGGTACGATCCGGTAAAAGCTCCCGTCTTTGACAGCAGTAAACCCGTTGAATTCGAGCATGGTCTGAAAGGTTGCAAACAGTTCGCTGAGAGGGATTTTATTGCTCGACTGTACTGTTATTTTGCCGCTGACACCGGGAGCAAGGATGTAATTGATCTTCAGCATCTCTCCAACCGTTGAAATGACCGTCTCAAGATCAGCGTTCTCGAAGTTGAGCATTACATACTGCTCCTCAGACTTTTTTTCTGGAAGAGGTTTTTCAGGTTTTTTTTCTTCAGCTTTTATCTCAGGCTGGGGAACTACTTCCGGGAGCTTCAGCTGTTCGAGGGGAGGCATTTTCTCCTCTGAAACAACGGGTTTTGCCGTCTGTGTTGCAGCACAGGCACTCAGCAGAAACAACAGTGAGATAACTGTCAAAACCTTATTAATCATTTTGGCATTCCGGGGTTATTTATCGTCCTGGTCTTGTCAAGACTTAATATAATTCTTTCGGCATTCCATTTTAACACAACTTGCCTTGAAGATATATCAATTAATTCGACATCTTCGACTTTATCTCCCTTCCTCATGGGGACTGCCCTCGCCTGGTTTACTTCTATAAGACCGGTAAAATCACCGAAGGTATCCAGCACGATCCCCTTCAATACCAGTTGAGGTCTCTGCGGCGGAGGAATAAAAGGTACAGTCACCTGAGGGAACGGCCTCGGCTCCAGATACGTACGAGAGGGACTGAAGAGGTTTTTTGCATGAATATCCTTTGACCATGCTTTAACATACTTCGGCAAAGCAGTAAGACCAAAGGCCCTTTCGTCTTTCTGCACAGAACCAGCAGAGGCCAGCGGGTCATACTTAATCGCTGTTGAATAAAAGTTCCATGCCAGATACATAACCAGCACAGAAAGCAGCGTAATCATGAATGCCTTTCTGATCATAATTTAACAAGCCCGGATAATTGTATCTTGAATTTCAGATCCTTGGGGGTCTGGATATTCATAATGTGCAGACTTGCCTTGTCTACTCTGATAAGCATGCTGCTCGACTCAAGGAGATTCAGAAAATCGCTTATCTGCTTTATATCTCCATTCCCCTCATAGTAAATCGGCAGTGTGCTGTAATTGCCTGTTTTTGCAGTAGTGAGCGGCCTGATCGTCAGCACCCTGAGGCCTGCCTTATCAGTCAGTCCGGATATTTCAGCCTGAAGCCTCGCAGACGCAAGCAGTCCTGTTTTTTCCTGTATCAGCCTCTTTTCAATGCCTTCAATATCGGCAATTTCAGCCTTGATCTCATCCTCAGAAAACCCTTTCCCTTTAACAAGATGCTCATATTTCTGCAGCATCCCCTGCTGGACCTGCAGTGTCTCCCTCACCTCTTCTGATTTCGGCTTTAAAAAATAGGAATCGAAGACATAGATCGCAATAACAAGCGCAAGGACTGCAATAATATATCTGTTTTTCTTCAAATCCCCTCCAGATCCATCCTGACAGCAAAGCGCTCTTCGCCGTCCTTTGCAGTAATCGGCGATGTAAAGGCAATGTTCTTGAAAAGACCTGATTTCTCAAGGGCGATGATGAGCGCAGACGTTTTTTTTGCAAACCCTTCGATCTCTATCTTTCCTTTCTCGTCAATGGACATATTAATAACCCATGCATCGGACGGGATGGTCCTGCTCAGGTCGTTCATCGCCTTAATCGTCATATTGCTTCTGCTGCGAAAATCAGACAATATCTGCCTGTCCTGGTTCAGGAGAAGCGTTTTTTTCTGCGCCTCGATGATTCCGGATGCTCTTTCTTTCAGTGCCGCTACCTGGCTGTTGACCGACCTGAGGGCGCTCCATTCCCTGTAAAATGAAACCAGCCCCGAAAGCATGAACAGCAGGACAGCTGCCGCTGCAAGTCCGGCGAGCAGGTACTGGTATACATCGCGACCACCCTTCACCAATTCCTGCGGCAAAAAATTGAAGTCCAGCGGGGTGTTTTTAACGGCTGACGAAGCAAGCAGGGATGATGCTGAAAGCTGCGACTTCATTGCATGAAACCGCTCTGCTGAAAGCATGTCAGGCCTTCCGTTGACCAGCACACTGCCGGGACAGGACGATGCAAGCCGTTCAACCTCCAGATTGATGTCCGGCCCTTTTCTGCAGCTTTTAACGTTCACCGGCCTTGCATTTACAATACAGGCAATCTCGTAAAAATCATCCTGTGCGTTTATGATCAGGCCGCTGAAATTCTTTCCTCCTGAGGTCTTCATGAGCACAGGGACCATGGTGAGGAGACTGCAACGGATTGCTGCAAGATCAATTCCGGCTTCTTTTGCATAACCGACAATAGATGCAATGATATCTTTCCTGACTGACAGGACCATTATCCTGGTCCTGTCTTTTTCGTATGGAAGCGCAATAAAATCATACAGGTACTCATCAACAGGAAGCGGGAGATGTCGTTCAAGTTCGAAAGAAAGCGCATTTCTGAGGTCTTTCCTGTTCATGACAGGCATCTCTACGTGACTGAAAGAAAAAAAACTCAGCGGCAGCCCGACAACCATAGTGGCTGCATCGTGCTGCTGTTTCGCGTTTTTGATCGCTTCAACAATAAAAAGGTCTCTCTGGTCTTTATCTTCCGGAAGGTCAAGATCCCGGGATTTCAGCGGTTTTGCCGTCCTGATTTTTTTCTCCAGGACAGATAAGCCAAGGGTTTTCTCCCTGATATCAACCCCGAGTATGTTCGACACTTTCCCTCCAGTATACCGTTTGAAGTTTAAATCCCTTGGTCGATGCCTGACGCTGGACTACCGCCACCACCCTGGAAGCAAGTGTGCTTCCGTGGGCCTTTGCAACAACCTCAATCCTGAAATTGCTGGAAGCTATTGCGTTCAGCCCGTATAACGCAAACTGCTGGGGGATGAACCTGAACCCTCCGACTTCCCTAGTCCGCTGCTTTAAGACGGTCTCGATCTCCATTTCATTCAGGCCGAGGAGTGCGAGTGTCTCCCTTGATGCAGTGTTGATATTAACGCGTCCGGTGCCGAAGGTTGTAATAAGCGGCAGCAGGGACTGAACAGTCTCAGAACCGCTCATATATTCGGCGTTCATGCCTTTAATAAGTGCCAGTTCCTCAGGCACATCGAAAAAAGAGTTCTTGGCTGTATAGGCGTCTGCGAGTGATTCATAATACGAATCTTCCGCCCCCGAAAGGTGGTGCTCCCGGTCAGGGTCCCGCCAGTCAAGCACTGAATCAATCAGGGTGTTGATTTCATCTTCAGCAACCCCTGCATATTCGAACAGCCTCCTGAGTCGCTCCGGACTCGAAAAATTGATGTTGATCCTGGCATCTTCGTCAATTATCCTGATTTCTATTTCGCCTTCTGGTCTGATGCTCTTTCCGGTCACCGGCTGATGCTCACTGTCCACCCAGTAGTTGTTTTCATTGTCCAGATAGTCAATTGCCGGGTCTTTGTCGGACAGGATATACCGGACAGCCTCCTGATAACCGGACAGCGCCAGATAGTAGGATGAGGTCTCCTCTCTGAGGTTATGCGTACTCAGGGAATTCCATCTGACCGTATTGATAAAATTAAGCGAAATGACGCTCAGCAGAACAATAACCCAGAGAACCATCAGAAGTGCAATACCACGGCTATTCTGGTAAACACGGTTCGTCCGCATTTTCCAAGGCAGTGAAATCAGGTGCACTCTTTTCATCATAACTCTACCTGGGTAACACGCAGCACTTCATCGAGCGTGGTAACGCCGTTCCTGACCTTCTGGATTCCGTCTTCCCTGAGGGTTCTCATCCCTAAGGAGATGGCCTTATCCTTGATCTCCTTGACCGTTGCCCTTTTCATGATCAGTTCCCGTATTTCGTCGGTTATCGGCAGCACCTCGAAGATTCCCATCCGCCCTCGATAGCCGGTCCCTGAACAAAATTCGCATCCCTGGCCTATCCACAATTCTCTGAGGTCATAGGGTATTTTGCCGGCTGAATCATGGGGCGCTTCCTGACGGATCCTGCAGTGCTGGCATATCCTTCTGACCAGCCGCTGGGCAATAACACATATCAGAGTGGAAGAAACAAGATAATTTTCAATGCCCATATCCATAAGCCTGGTGATTGCGCCGGGGGCATCGTTTGTGTGGAGCGTACTGAACAGCAAGTGCCCGGTCAACGCAGCATGTATGGATATCCCGGCTGTTTCCATGTCCCTTATTTCACCGACCATAATGATGTCCGGATCCTGCCTCACGATATGCCTGAGCCCGCTGGCAAATGTCAGGCCTATCTTGGGCCTGACCTGGATCTGGTTGATCCCGCTCATAAGGTATTCAACCGGCTCCTCGATGGTAATGATCTTTTTCTCCGGTGAATTTATCTTGTCAAGAGAAGCATACAGGGTCGTTGATTTTCCGCTTCCGGTCGGACCGGTTATGAGAATCATGCCGTAGGGGTTTTTTATGGTGTCTTCGTAAATGTCGAGGAGGACCTTGTCAAACCCGAGTTCCTCGAGGGTAATAAAGGCGGTCTCCTTGTCAAGGAGCCTCATTACAATGCTCTCGCCGTATATGGTCGGCACAGTCGAAACCCTGATATCAATAGCCTTCCCGGAAAATGTCATCTTGATCCTGCCGTCCTGCGGGAGCCTTCTCTCCGCAATGTTCATCTGTGAAAGCAGTTTGACCCTGGATGAAACTGCAGAATAGGTACGGGCCGGGAGCATCTCCTTTTCATAGAGCACTCCGTCTATGCGGTAGCGGACCCTCACATTGTACTCTCCCGGTTCTATATGAATATCACTTGCCCTGTCCTTTGCTGCATTCTCAATGATCAGATTGACAAGCTGTATTACGCCTTTTTCCTGGGCAAGATCCCTGAGGTGGCTGATCTCTCCGGTTAAGTCTGTTTCTGCGACGTCTTCCTGTGTCACATCCTCGATGAGTCTCTGCATAACGGCAGACCTCGACCCGTAGAGCATCTCCAGATGCTGCAGCAGTTCGGTCTTTTTTGCAAGCACAACGGTTATTTCAAACCCGAATGAAGACTTCAGGGCATCGATTCCCTCAGTAAGCACAGGGTCAGCAACCGCAACCGTCAGGCGGTTGTCCTTGAGTTCAATCGGCAGGATGAGGTTTTTCTCCAGAAAACCATAGGATATCTTGTCGATGCATATTTCCTGCGGAAAATCCTTTACCTCGACCAAAGGCATATTGAACTGATCTGAGAGCGCTCGATATATGTCGTCCTCGCTGAGGCCGCTGCTCATTAAAATCTCGCCGGTCCTTCGTGCTTCAGATTCTGCACTCTGCATTTCAAGCGCTTTTTTGACTTCACCTGAACTTGCAAGCTGCTTCTGGACGAGAATCTCACCGATCTTTTTCAACATGTCGTTATTTTGTCGGTATCTTCGGGAGCGTACCGAGGAGATATTTGAAGTCCTCGTCTTCAAACCTCAGTCCCATACCAACATAACCTCCGCGCCATTTCTTGTTCAGAATGTTGTCTGCTCCGGCGCTTATAAAGAGATTTTTGAAAAGGAAATAATCCATGCCCACTCTGAGATGGGGATTTTTCGCCTTCTCCTCATCCCTGGAAAAATCCCAGATGTCCGCGGTTATCTTTGCCTTGTCGTTCAACAGGAAATAGTCTGCCCCAAGCCCGAATGTGTTTTCAGTCAGACCGACCCTCAAAGCTGCATCCCCGAAGCGCTTGGCAAACTGGGCTGTGAATTGAATCTCTTTCTTTATTTCGTCTTCCGTGACTGTAGTGCCAGGGGTTGTAACCGTTGTCTTAGTGGTTACGCTCGCAACCGGGTCGCCGACAACGCCGAGGATATAGTATTTGTCGGGCCGAGGCTGCAGGGTAACATAGAAATGCCCCTTGCTGTCTTTTGGTTTTGTCAGATAGTCAGCCTGAAAGGTTATGAATGTCCTGAACCGTTCAACGGCGGAGATGCTCCTGTTGACACCTTCCGCTGCCTTGTTTATCGATTCGTACAACCTGTCATCCTTCACCAGCTTGCCGAGACTTCCTTCGCCTTTTTCAATGTTC
>JBBIUL010000092.1:0-8313 GCA_037440265.1 Nitrospira sp.
CCTGAAATTGACATCCCGCACTCCCTCATGCTCCTCCGACTTCTCCTTACGCCAGACCCCTGCTAACCTTCTTTAGGCCCGTGTCCAGTCCGAGGGGGTCACTCCAATTCTATAAAACTATAGACCTGTAATCTTTGCATGAATAAGCTGAGTCTACGGTGTCATTGAAGAGGAGGTCGCACCCGTTCCCATCCCGAACACGGAAGTTAAGCCCTCCATGGCCTGTGATACCTGGACCGCGAGGTCATGGGAAAGCAGGCAGCCGCCGGATTAAAATAGAAGGCCCGATAGCAATATCGGGCCTTTTTTGTTTTATGCTATACTTGCACTAACATAAGGAGATAATAAAAAATGGGAATAATGGAAAAGAAAAGAGAAGAGATGAAGAAGGAGTTTCTGGCGCTGAAGCCTGATAAAAGAATCACGCAGATGGAATCCCTTTTTAACGAGTTTGTCAGGCTGCGTGCAAAAAGAGAGGAGATAACCGAAGGTGAAGCCTATCTTAAATACGCTGAAAGAACTAAAAAGTCTTATAGATAAATTTGCAGCTGAAACAAATTATAAAGATACGGTTATTTCTCTTGTCGGAGGATATGCCGTAATTGCACATGGAATTGAGAGAACTACAAAAGATATTGATACACTTTGTATTGGCAGCCCATTCGATAGTTTTGGCAAAGATTTATCAAAATTCTTAAAGGAGCATTTGTCTGAGAAGGGACTTAAGGTTGAGTATTTTCCTCAAAGTCCTGATATTCATGATCCATTTCAGCATGAAATTGTTTATATCAAAGACCCCCAAGGTGTAATCCCGAGGATTGATTTGATTATTGCGCGTTATAAATGGGAATTGGAAGGATTGTTATCGGCACAACCTGAAAAAAATATACCCATTAATCTTTTGCCCAAGCCGTATCTTATTGCCATGAAATTAAAGGCAGGCGGGCCGAAGGATGATTATGATGTGATCGAGCTCTATGGACTTCTGTCAGGCAAAGAAAAGAAAAAGACGCTTGAGCTTGCAAAGCTCATTAAAAAAAACAAAAAGCTTGAACGTCTGACAAAACCGTCAAAGCCAGTAAGGGAAAAAGAAGATAAAAACCAATTGTTAAAATAATGCGGTACCGCTGATGGGGGGACGTCCATTGGACCGCGAGGTCCTGGGAAAGTAGGTAGCCGCCGGATTAAAATAGAAGGCCCGATGATCTCTCTTCGGGCTTTTTTTCGTTGTAAAGTAAGCAGGAGAGAGACATATTTTTATTGTACGAAAGGGCGTGTCCGGAACTGATGAATGCTTTTGCTTCTATTTGCAGGCTGATTGAAAGAATGCCTTGACGCCGGGATCAGATGAAACAATTTCCCAGTTCGGGTCTTTTGATGAAATGAGGCTGGTTTCTCCGGTTTTGTAAGTTGTCAGGGTGAGAAATATCCTCTTTTTTCTGTCGTTACAGTTGTATTCTGAATGGGTAAGGACGCGTGTGATTTCCTTGTGGTTCTTCAGGACTTTCAATTCACGCGCAAGCTTTGCTCCGGCTGTATTCTTTGCCGATGTTTCATTGTCAACATAGAAAGTCGCTTCCGCATTTTCCATGACCAGACTCCAGTCAGCGCTTTCTGCCGTATTCACTGAAAGTGAAAACATACAGAAAGCAATCGACATCCCATATACTATGTGCAGTATTTTTCTCATATTACAGGCTACTGCATTTTACCATTGAATGCACGAGAGTTTCCAGAAACAGCGAAATACTGACTTCGGTCACCAGGTTGAACATAATAAAGAACGATTCAGGATATAATAAAGAACCCTTGTATATGAACAAAAACGGAAATGGATTTGCATTTGGATTACATCAGGAAAGGAAGACTATACTATGAGCAGTGAACCTAACAAAGTAATTTATTCCATGATCGGGGTCAGCAAATTTTATGATAAAAAACCGGTTTTAAAGAATATCTATCTTTCCTATTTCTATGGGGCGAAGATCGGTGTTATCGGGCTGAACGGCTCCGGCAAAAGTTCGCTCCTCAGGATACTTTCGGGAGTTGATAAGGAATTCAGCGGTGAGATAGCGCTTTCACCCGGTTATACCGTTGGTTTTCTGGAGCAGGAGCCGAAGCTCGATGACGCAAAGACAGTAAAGCAGGTTGTCGAAGAAGGGGTTCAGGAAATCATCGATACCATGAATGAATACAACCGGATAAACGAAAAGTTTGCCGAACCTATGTCGGACGACGAGATGAACAAACTGATTGAGCGCCAGGGCAAGGTTCAGGAAAAACTCGATGCGCTTGATGCATGGGATATTGATTCAAAGCTTGAGATGGCGATGGATGCCCTCCGCTGTCCTCCTGGTGAAACTCCTGTAAAAGTCCTCTCAGGAGGAGAACGCAGGAGGGTTGCTCTGTGCAGGCTCCTGCTCCGGAAGCCTGATATCCTGCTCCTTGATGAGCCGACCAACCATCTCGATGCCGAGACCGTCGCATGGCTGGAACATCATCTGCAGACCTACCCTGGTACGATCATTGCGGTTACCCATGACCGCTATTTCCTCGATAATGTTGCAGGTTGGATACTGGAACTGGACAGGGGTGAGGGTATTCCCTGGAAAGGGAATTATTCCTCATGGCTGGAACAGAAAAAGACCCGTCTCGCACAGGAAGAAAAGACAGAATCTGAACGTCAGAAAACGCTTCAGCGGGAGCTCGAATGGATACATATGTCTCCTAAAGGACGACATGCAAAATCAAAGGCGCGCATCAGCTCTTATGAGAAACTCCTCAGCCAGGATGCGGAGAAACAGGCAAAAGAGCTTGAAATCTATATACCTCCTGGTCCGCGTCTCGGTGATGTCGTAATCGATGCCGGTGATGTCGTAAAGGCCTATGGCGACAATATTTTGATGGAGGGAATGTCCTTCTCTCTCCCTCCGGGCGGAATTATAGGAATTATCGGGCCGAACGGAGCCGGGAAAACCTCGCTTTTTCGGATGATTACCGGTCAGGAAAAACCTGATTCAGGAACCTTTAAGATCGGTGAAACAGTCAGGCTTGGGTATGTGGATCAGAGCCGCAGTGTCCTTAACCCTGAAAAGACGATATTTGAGGTGATCTCCGGAGGGGATGATGTGATTACTCTCGGCAAAAAGGAGGTCAATGCACGCACCTACGTGGCCCGCTTTAATTTTTCCGGCAGCGACCAGCAGAAAAAGGTCTCGATGCTTTCAGGAGGGGAAAGGAACCGTGTACACCTTGCATGCATGCTCAAGGAAGGCGCAAACGTTCTCCTGCTTGATGAACCGACAAATGATCTTGATGTCAATACCATGCGTGCGCTTGAGGAGGCCCTGGAGAATTTTGCGGGCTGTGCTGCCATAATCAGTCATGACCGGTGGTTCCTTGACCGCATTGCCACGCATATCCTTGCCTTTGAAGGCGACAGCAGGGTGATCTGGTTTGACGGAAATTACTCTGAATATGAGGCAGACAGGAAGGCCCGTCTCGGAGCTGCGGCTGACCAGCCCCACCGGATAAAATACCGGCATCTGACCAGGGAGTGATATTGCTCCAGCCTCACATGAAATAATTATGCTTCTTATCTATCCGCCTGCTGCCAAGCCCTGCGAACCTCCTGCCGGCATTGCGAAGCTTTCAGGGGCGCTTGCACATTACGGGATAAGACACAGAGTTCTCGATGCCAACATTGGCGGTCTGTCTTTTTTTCTGCATCAGCCTCAGGTACGATTTGATACCTGGACCAACAGGGCTTTCCGTAATCTCACGAGAAATCTCAGGGCATTGAAAAACAGGCAGACTTACAGCACTATTGCTCGGTATAAACGTGCAGTCACGGATGTAAATCGCGTAGTTTGGGCTTCTTCGTCAGAGGGCAACGAAACCCCGGGACTTGCAAACTATCAGCATAAAAAACTCTCTCCCCTGAGGAGCGCAGATCTTCTTTATGCTGCAGAACACCCTGAGAACAATATATATTATCCTTACTTCAGCAGACGGCTGACAGAGATTATTGAACAGGAACAGCCAAAGTTTGTTGGCTTTTCGCTTAATTATCTGAGTCAGGCACTCTGCACCTTTGCCATGACAGGATTTCTGAAACGGGAGGCGCCGAAAACAAAAATCATCCTTGGCGGCGGATTGGTAACCTCATGGATGAGAAACGGAAGGCCGGAAAATCTTTTTCAGGGACTTGTTGAGCATTTTGTCAGCGGACCCGGCGAATATGACTTGCTTGCAATGCATGGTATCAGCCGGAGTGAAAGAAAGCATTTTACCCCTGAGTATGATCTGCTGCTGTCTGATGATTACCTTGCTCCGCAGAATATCCTTCCCTACAGCGGGTCGAGCGGATGCTACTGGAACAGGTGTTCATTCTGTCCTGAAAAAGCGGAGCAAAACCCTTTTAGCGCAGTCCCTGCTAAAGAGGGGAGAAAAGACCTTCAAATACTTACTGCAAAGACAAAGGCTGCACTGATTCATATGCTTGACAGCTCCATGACTACCGGATTTATGAAAGAGCTTATCAATAATGCTCCGGGTGTGCCGTGGTATGGATTTGCGAGGGTCAGCAGGGAACTTGCTGATCATGATTTCTGCATGGGATTGAAACAGTCAGGATGCGTTATGCTCAAGCTCGGCATTGAGTCAGGTGACCAGGGCGTACTTGATGCTCTGCATAAGGGGATTGATCTGTCAACAGCGTCGAATGCATTGAAAATGCTCAAAAAGTCAGGTATTGCAACTTATGTATATCTTATCTTCGGTACACCTGCGGAGACTGAATCTTCAGCACAGAAGACGCTTGCATTTACGGTGAAACACAATGAAAGCATTGACTTTCTTAACCTCGCCATATTCAATATGCCTGTCTGCGGAGCTGCTGCCTCGGGGTTAAGGACAAAAGGCTTCTCTGAGGGGGACCTTTCGCTTTACACGGATTTTCACCATCCTGACGGGTGGGACAGGAAACGTGTAAGACTGTTCCTTGATCGAACGTTCAAGACCCATCCGGCAGTTTCTTCCATTCTTATGAATGATCCTCCGGTATTTACTTCGAACCATGCGCCTTTTTTTGTTATGAACCGGGAAAGAGCGAAGCAGTTTTGATCTGACGGTATTGAAGCACGAGAAGAAAAGGTCGTACAATAGTAAAACAGGCGTAAGCAAGGGAGAAGACATGTGTGAATTCTGCACAAAACATGGTGAAGGAAAGATATGGTACAAGAATGCTGCAAACTATGCCGATGATCTGCTGTCAGATATAAAGCGCAGGAAATATATCGAGACCTTTCTTTCTTCAGCCTTTGCAGAAGGGTTCGAGGCATTGGGAAGGCTTGAGGCAATCTATAGGAAAAAAGGCCGCATCCCTGAGAATGTAAAATCTGCTTTGATCAAAAAGGCAAAAGAAGAGCATTTCGGGCAGGTCCTGCCCATTGAAGAGATCAGGGAACTGCTCGTGAAGGCAAGAACTGTTGTCCGTATGCCGTGTGCATGCCGCTGGGATACAGAGCGCAGGGAGGTCCGGTGCTGTTACGCGATCAGTTACGGTCCTGAAGCCTGGTACAGGGAAATTGACATGAGCTATTTTGGGAAGGCCCCTGATGAAGGGCTGGAGTCCCTGAGTGCTGAAACCGCAATCAAGCAAATGGAAGAGATGGAGGAACATGGTGCAGTGCATACCATCTGGACCATGATGACGCCGTTTATCGGGGCTGTCTGCAACTGTTCCCTGAATGAATGTCTTGCCATGAGAACTCTTTCGCGGATCCATGTTGAGACAATGGCAAGGGCTGAATATGCAGCAAGGGTTGATGTAACATTATGCAACGGGTGCGGTCTCTGTGAAACAGCCTGCCATTTTGATGCGATCAGCAGCATGGCTAACCGTGGGATGTCCCTTGCCAGTATAGATATCCACAAATGTTTTGGCTGCGGAATATGCCGAAGGGTCTGCAGTACCGGGGCTATTTCTTTAGTCCCGCGATAGGAAAATCTGTGAAACGGCTTCAGAAATGATCAGCAGTTCAGCATACAACGTTCTCTATAAAACAGCCCCCTACCTGATCCCTTCTGTATTTCTGGCCCTTTCAGGTATGTTGCTGATACGTTTGCTGGGAATATCCTTTCCCTATTCCGAATTCATTATCCAGATTTTGCTGGGCGGTTTTATCGGCGGGATTACGAACAAGATTGCGATCAAGATGCTCTTTGAGAAGAAATGGTTCCTGCCCGGCTCAGGGGTCCTCCTCAAGGAACACAAAAAGATTATTCGTTCTTTGGCAAGGACGGTTGAGGCCCATCTTATAAACAGCGAGATGATCCAGGCAGAAATGAGAAAGCTCCTCAAACCCATGAAGATTGAAAAGGCAGAGAGGATACTCAACGGGATTATTGACGAATTCAGGGCGGATGCACGTGAGTACCTGCGATCTGAGAGCGTTCGGCACGAAATCAGAAATGCGCTTGAGACAAAGCTCGGATTCCTTGGAAAATTCCTGAATGTCACCCGCATTAAAGAATATGAGGAGATGGCTGATACGATTATCGCTGAGCTCAACAGAAGACTGGATGAATTCCGGATATCCGCTCAAATGATTCAAAAAGCGATAGAAAAGATCGGATCATTTGAAGATTTTCTCTTCAGGCCCCATAATGAACTTTTGATCAGGCATTATCGGACTGAGCAGTCTGTCGTGCAGATGCTGTTTGAGAAAATCGACATAGAAAAGATGGTTACCGAAAAGCTTTCAGGATATGAACCTTCAAAAGTTAAGGACATTATTGAAGAGAATATCAGGGCTCACCTGCTCTGGCTCGAGGTGTTCGGCGTCATCCTCGGCATGCTTTTCTCAGGCCTGCTCATATTAATCATGAATGTTTTTTCTTCCTGATCGGTAACCACTGGTATCTCCAAAAGAGTCTTTCGCATCCCTCATTCTTTTTTTGCCGTGTTCGGCACGGCTGTTTTTCTGTGACGATTCTGCTCTGACTTTTGATGCAGAGACTCTGTCATGTCGGGATGATCCGTTGTCGTAGAGATTAAGGTTTTTATCAAAGGAATGAGTTTTCCTTCCGCTGCGATTTTCTTTCCTGTGCTCTTTATCTTTGAGTTCAATTCGAACGTTTTCGCTTCCTCTTCGGCCGGGATTGCTGACCTCAGACCGACTGCTCTGTCGCTCTTGATTTCTTGTCTTCGTTAGCCGTGATTCTGGTCTCTGCTCCTCATGCTGCCGAATTCTTCTCATCTGAGGCGTTGCTCTTTCATCATGAGTCCTCTCACGACGATAGTCAGTCCTTGGAAGCGGTGTTCTTTCTGCTTCTGATGGATGCGAGAGGTTTCCCCCGCGTCTTTCAAGGTGATTTGACCGAGATTCGATAGTTATTCTGTTTTCATCTCTTGCAGGATACACGGGCCTTGGTGATTGCGCTGTTGTTCTCATGTGTGGAAGGCGAAAATATTCTTCATTTGATCTGCTTCTGTATGCAACCCCTCTCCTGTGCCGCGGGTCATGCTTCCAGATATGCCGCTCTGAATCATACCGGTTATGCATCCGATGGAAGCGTTTTACTTTATGGGCATCAACATAGATATGGCGGCGGGACCAATCAAACCAGCTCCAAGAAAACAGGTCAAAACCGATATGAACCCTGGGCCCGAAACTGATGAAGCCCCCTGTGATGAAGACTCCCGGCCGATAGTGCCAGTAATACGGGGGATAGGCAGGGTATTGCCATGGACCATACACATAGAGCGGATTATAAAGAGGCACATAGACTACCTGCGGATAAGCAGGTTCTATTCTGATAATCTCTCTGTCGACGATGACAATCTGTTCGTCCGTTGTCCTGAGGTTCCCCTGTACTTCTGCCATCCTCCGCAAATCCTGGATGGTATCCATGACATCTTCTTCCTGATTCAAAAAGGCATCTCCAAGCCTTTGAGTCTGATCGATATTTTTGCTCATGCCAGTCAGCACATCAGGGAAACGGCAGAGCGATTTTATGCTCGGGTCCCATGGTTTTTCAAGCAGAGCATAGTCCAGTGCATTACCGTCCAGACCTTTGTTCTGCTGCACCCAATGCCCGGCTTCAACAACCTCTTGGGGATATGTCGACGCCATCAGTATCTGTGAAATGAGAGAGTCAGGATACAGGGCAACCGGAGCAAGCATCTGGAAAAGCTCTTCCCTGCTGAACTCCTCATGATCTCCCGGGCTCCATGAGTCATGTGCCTTGATGCCGGAAGGAAGCAGAAGAATGACGATAAGTATTATTACCAGTCGTTGTATGGCAGCG
>JBBIUL010000093.1:0-8268 GCA_037440265.1 Nitrospira sp.
CCAGCACCCTGTCTGTTTGTCCCTTCAGATATTCATTTTTTTTCTGTTTGTTAAGGAACGCTACTATTTCGAGTCTCTTTTCGACAATATCCTTTCTAGGCATGTCAGGGAAATGATAAGCCGCGGTATCAGGCCTCGGCGAGTACGGAAAAACATGAAGATAAGTAAAAGGCAGCTCACGGAGGAGTTTTCCGGTCTCTTCAAAGTCATAGTCAGTCTCTCCGGGGAACCCGACGATTATGTCAGTGCCGATCGAGACATTTGGCGCCATACCGGCAATCTTCTCGATTACGGATACAAACTGTTCTTTTGTGTATTTCCTGCCCATCTTCCCAAGGATCTTGTTGCTGCCGCTCTGCAAAGGTATATGGAGATGGTTGCAGATCCTCTTATTGTCTAACAGCTCCAAAATCTCTTCTGTAACTTCATTTACTTCCAATGAACTCAGTCGTATCCTGGGTATCCTGGTTTTGCCAAGTATTTCCCTTAAAAGCAGAGCAACATCGGACCGGTGATGCAGATCATGGCCATACATGCCAAGATGTATGCCCGTCAGAACAATCTCGTTGTATCCGTTTTCTTCTATCTGCCGGGCGTTTTTAATGACTTCATCGAGCGGGACGCTCGTTGACCGCCCCCGTGCCAATGGGACAGAGCAGTATGAACACCTGAAATTACAACCGTCCTGGACCTTAAGAAAAGGTCTTGAACGGGAATAATAACCATAATGCGGCGTGGTCTCTTCTCCGGTTACCATATCGGGTATGGTATGTTTTTTCCTGATATCAACAACAGTTACAACTCCGGGGATGCTTGATACAACATCCTTTCTTATTTGAGAATAACATCCTGTTACAATCACCTTTGAGCCTGCTTTTGCAGCGCGTCTTATCAGCTGCCGCGAATTACAGTCGCTTTTTGACGTAACCGAACAGGTATTGACTATGCAGTAATCAGGACTATCTTCAAGGCCGACAATTGAAATACCATATTTTCTGAGAGTCCCTTCTATGACGGAACTCTCAGACTGGTTTGCCTTGCAGCCAAGTGTGAGCAAAGATACTTTCGTCATACCAAATCCGTCAGAGAACTGATTTTTTCTGCGGTAAGAGAATGAAGGCGTGCTAACCGGATCAGGACCGGCAACAGCGTGCCGGCAGGTTCAGGAACAACAGGGATATTGACGATCTTGTTGGTACGCGTTCTTCCGGTCATCATGGTGCTGTCAGTCTCTGACAGGCCTTCAATGAGGATTTCATGCACCGTTCCCTCAAGCAGTTTGTTTTTCTCTAAGGTGACGTGTTCCTGTACCTTCAGGATGTTATTAAGCCTCTCTGTTTTGATATGTTCAGGGATCTGGTCGTTCATCCCAGCGGCTTTGGTCCCTTTTCTCGGAGAGAAATTGAAAGCAAAGATGCCGTCAAAGCCGATTTCCTCAAGTGCTCTTACCGTCAGAAGATAGTCATCCTCATTTTCACCGGGAAAACCGCAAATGATATCCGTTGTGACAGCAATCCCGGGGATATTTTCCCTTAACAATGCGATCTTCTCAATATACCCTAAATAGTCATATCCTCTGTTCATGAGACGAAGGATTTTATCAGAGCCTGACTGCAGGGGCAGATGAATGTGTTCGCAAACATTCGGCAGTTCAGACATTGCCCTGATCAAGCCATGGGAAAGGTCCCTCGGATGAGAAGTGACAAAACGTATCCGTGAAATGCCAGTATCATGTACTTTCCTCAGGAGATCGGCGAAATCAGTATCACTCCTGTAAGAATTGACGTTCTGCCCGAGAAGTGTTACCTCTTTATACCCTTTGCAAACAAGGTCTTTGACCTCTGACACGACACTGCTGCTTGGCCTTGAAACCTCTCTCCCCCGTGTATAAGGCACAATACAGTAGGTGCAGAAATTGTTGCAGCCATACATAATAGAGATCCAGGCCTTGATGCTGTCTGCCCTTTTTACATCGTATTCCAGAGTTCCGATGCCGGGATTTTCCTGCAAAGAAGTCCTGGGTATTTTCTCAGAAAGCAGATCGCTGATAAGATGAATATTCTGAGGACCAACAGAGAAATCAACATGAGGCGCTCTCCTGAACAGACGCTCTTTTGCGTCCTGCGCTATACATCCGGCAACCGCAATCTTCAGTCCTGGTTTTTTCTTCTTTAGTATCTTTGCACGGCCGAGCTGGCTGTAAAACTTCTGTTCTGCCTTTGCCCTTATGGCACAGGTATTGAAAATGAGAACGTCAGCGTCCTCGGGCTTCGATGCTTCAGTATATCCTTCATGTGACAGCCTGCCGATCATCTTTTCCGAATCATGAACGTTCATCTGACATCCGTAGGTATAGATAAAGACATTTTTTTTCATCTCAAAATGTAACATGATTGGGGAATTTTCTTCAAACAATCGGCAGCATTTAAAAGGCGTTATACATGCCTGAGGACCCTGCCGGCCAGTCTGCCGGTCGGCTCCCCTTCCCACACGGCAGGGATGCCGTTCACAAGCACATAGTGGATGCCTGATGGCTTCTGAAAAGGGGCATCAAAGGTAGCGTTGTCGATAATTTTGTCCTGGTCAAATATCGCGATATCAGCATACATGCCCGCGCGTAGCATCCCCCTTCCCTTGAGCCCGAAGGTAACAGCAGGGAGCAGGGTGCTCTTATGCACTGCATTCTGAAACGTGAGAAGCCTCTCGTCCCTTGCATATTTCCCGAGAAGCCTTGGAAACGTCCCGAACCCGCGGGGGTGAGGCCTGCCTTTTCTGGTTATACCGTTAAAAGAGCGTGCTGAACTGTCAGAGCCGATCATGCAGCCGTCCCACGTAAGGAATTTCCTGAGATTCTCCTCGCACATGGACAGAAAGATAGCACCGACCCTGAGGCGTTCTTCAACCAGTATCCGAAATACAGCATTCAGACCGTCTGTCCCAAGGGCGCTGCTGATGTCAGCAATGCTTTTGCCTTCCATCCACTGGTTGCGATCTGATGACACCGAAGATACGAGGACTTTATCCCAGTATGTTGTCCGGTCTGTTTCTTCCTGGAGTTCCCTTCTGATTCTCTCCTTGTACTTTTCATCCTGAAGCCTTGCGAGTTCTTTTTCGTCCCCACCCTCAAAAACCCAGGCCGGCAGTACAGCATCCAGTTCTGTGCTTGAAGCTATATACGGATACCGGTCGCAGGTGACAGCAATGCCGCTGCTTTTTGCGGCGTTGAGAAGGGCAAGTGCTTCGTCAGCTTTATGCCAGTTTCTTTCTCCTGCTGTTTTCAGATGCGAGATATGCACTCTTACCCCGGTCATTTTTCCGATGGCAAGTATTTCCTCCATTGATTCAATGAGAGTGTCTCCTTCGCTCCTCATATGACTGGTACAGATCAGCGAGCGCTCACTGACGTTCTTTGAAAGAGCAACCAGTTCCTCTGTGCCGGAAAAAATGCCTGGCGGGTAGATGAGCCCCGTAGACATCCCAAGTGCGCCCTCTTCCAATGATGAACAGAGCAGTGCAGACATCTGCTCGATTTCACTGCGAGAAGGCGTCACATCGCCGTAGCCGACAACAGAACCACGGATATTCCCATGACCGGTGAGCGTCGCGAAATTCACCGCACACCCCTGTCTCTCCAGCAGGCTGAAATATTCCGGGAATGTTTTCCATCTTTCTTTGATGCCGAGTTCTCGCAGGTCAGCCTCACGTTTATCGCGCACCTTATTGAGTATGGGTGCGGCAGACATCCCGCAATTACCGTTGATTTCAGTAGTTACACCCTGAGAAATCTTCCCTTCGGCGCGCGGGTCAGCAATGATGGTAAAATCAGAATGCGCATGGGTGTCTATAAACCCCGGGGACACAGACAACCCCTTTGCATTGATTACAAGAGCGGCAGGTTCATGGATATTGTCCTGCACAGCAACGATCCTGTCTTCGGAAATGCCGACATCGGCCGCAAAAGGTTCAGACCGGGTGCCGTCGTAAATAAGACCTTCCTTGATTAAAACGTCAAGGTTTTTTCCCATTGTCCTGCTTTTCCTGAAAAAAAATCTCCGGTGACTGGATGCTCCTTACAAACAACGGGAGGATAAAGGAAGAAATAATGTTCACCTTTTTCATGAAATTCAGAGTGCCTCCTTCCTCCTTCCTTTTCGCATACTCCTCTGCGGCCATGGTCTTCAGCATCGGGAAGCATTTCAGGGTAAGGCCCATGGTATGAAAAAAATCCCTGACCGGCAGTCCGACTTTCTCCAGTGGGCTCATGAGTCCGGAAAGGGCCTGTATGATGTCCTCTGTTGCCGTATGGGCAAGTAGTATTTTAACACCTGCGACCATAAAAAAAACCCGCAGTGTTCTGATTGCAGCAACATGAAGTCCTTCTTCAGTAATGACCAGGGAGCCGAATGTTGCAAGCACTTTTCCATGCTGAAACAAGACATTGCTGATGAAGGTAAAAAAAAGAAAAAGGCCGAGCGGTATCCAGCCTGATTTCACCTGCCTGAAAGGAACTTTCAAAAGGGATATGGTGATCAGCATTCCGACTGCTCCATAAAAGATAAGACTGTCGGACAGGAAGAGAATAAACACAAAGGCCAGGTAAAATAAGATCTTAATCTCGGGAGACAACGGGACTCCCAGTGTCAGCAACAATCTGCTTTCCGGGGGAAACGGACATGTAGCGGTTGATTCCAATGGCAATCGACTGGGCAAGCTCCTGCCGATAATCGTCCTTTGAGAGAAACTTCTCTTCAATCGAATTGCTGATAAAAGAAACCTCAGCCAGTATCGAAGGCATCTCCGCGCCGACAAGGACGTAGAAAAGCGCCTGCTTTACCCCAAGGTCAACAATATGATTGTGGCTCCGCTCAAGCTCTTTGACCATGGAGCGCTGAACATAGTTGGCAAGCTTAAGGGATTCATCGCGCTTATAGCCCCTTGACAGATCGTTCAGCATTACATCAAGGATGTCCATCTCCTTCTGCATCTTCTTCATTTTCTTGAGCGAGATCTTGTTCTCGCGGGCAGCGACCTTCATTGCCTCCTCGTCGTTCGTCCAGTTGAGGAGATAGGTTTCAATGCCTTTGGCAGCCCTGTTGGTGCTGGCATTTGCATGAATCGATATGAAAAGGTCGGCATTCTTGCTGTTGGCTATGGCTGTCCGCTCTTCGAGGGGGATATAAACATCTTTGTCACGCGTCATGAATATCTCAAAGTTGTCGCTGCCCGAGAGTATTTTCCTCAGCTTTAACCCGATGTCAAGCACAACATCCTTTTCATAAAGGTTGTTCGGGCCTACAGCGCCGGGATCATGTCCGCCGTGACCGGGATCGATAACTATCCTTTTCTTGGCGGAAAAGACTGTCTTGCCATAGATATCGATAATGATCCGAACCGGCTCTTCGAGAGTAAATACTTTGTAGTTGTTTATTTTTTCGAGATCAAGCACAACCCGTACGGTACTGGCGTTGAACTGTGCGGCCCGTACTGCCTTGAGCATCCCGTTGCCGACCGGGATATTCGGCTGGATGTTTCTGGAAACAGAACTGTTTTCTATATCGAAATAGAGCCTGTCAGGATTGGAAAGACGTTTTTTTGTAAAAGCGGTTGTCTCTGAAAGATCAATGACAACCCTGGTATAGTCAGGGTATGACCAGTATCGTATTCCGCTTACATCGGTTAATGCGGCAGATGCGGGTCGGCAGGACAATAAAAGAAAAACAGCAGAAAAAAACAGGCATGCAAATGTTTTGTGCGCCTCAATGTTCCTTGATAAGCTCAATAAGTCTTCTCCGGTTCTGTTTTCTATACAGCCTGGACAGCCTCTATTTCAGGCAGTTCTCTCTTTATGCTGGATTCAACCCAGTTTTTCATCGTCAGCTTTGACATAGGACAGGTTCCGCAGGCGCCTTTCAATTTCACATAGACAATATTGTCCCTGACATCGATGAGTTCAATATCACCGCCCTCTGATTTCAGCCCTGCCCTGACCTTGACCAGGACTTCTTCGACTTTTTCCCGCAACACAAATTCCTCCTTCTGTTCTTTACATAATAAAAAAAATTATTATGATATTCAAGTATTTTCTGATGCAAATATTAGTTTGTCCTTATAAAGAATGGATTTTATCAGTGTTGCATGATTTAATATAGAGGAAGCATCATTCTGCTGTAATTAAATGAAAAGGAGACTGGTCAAATGGAGAAAAAAAAGTTTGTATTTATCATCAACCACTCATTCGACAAGCCTGATAAGGCAGCGGGAGCCCTTCAGCTTGCCGCAAATATGAAGGCATTTGATACAGAGGTCGATTTTTTCCTTATCAATGAGGGGGTGCTGCTTGCAAAAAAGGGCTTTGCAGAAGGCATAACCTGGCAGAAAAAAGACGGGTTTTCACCTCTTCATGAGCTTTTGAAGACTCTCACTGAAGACTTTGGTGTCAATTTTTATATATGCGCCTCATGTGTAAAACCATATGGCCTTGAAGGTGTTGATTTGATCACGAATGCATCGGTCAAACCGGGTTCATTCCTTGGACAGATGCTCCTTGAGAGGCAGAGCGTGAGTTTTTGATAAAACGCTCTTCATTATTTTGAATTATATCCTGCTGTAATTGACGCCTTTTTCAAGGCCCTCAATCCTGAAGAGCCTTTCTCCGCGTATCAATTCCCGCAGCCTTTCAGGGTTCACGTGGCTGTAAAACACCGGGCTAATAAAAGTCGTGTCATCGGTATTCCCAAGCAGGTTCTGCTGAAGGTTTTTATCCTTCATAATCAGCTGTGTTAGCTTGAGTGATTTGTAAAGCCTTATGTACGTATTGATGCTGACAGTGTCGGGTTGAACCCGTCTGAAGAGATCAAGACATTCAAGCAGCACATCTTCCTCTTCGTAAGGGAACCCTGCAAGAAAATCGACCGCGATCTTAATGCCTGCTGTCTTTGCATTGAAGATGATCTTTTCTGTGTCTTCCCAGTACAACGGGCATTTCTTGAAAGAATCGACAGTCAATGTTATGAGGTATACTCCTGTATCTTTCATCAGGCTGAATAACTTCCTGTTGAAATTAGCTGGCTTCATGTAGACAGCCCATTTTATGCCGAGACCTGCCTTCTTTAAGGCGCTGCAGAACTCGATGCAATAGTCCAGATCTTCATTGAACTCGGAGTCGCAGAGATGAAAATGTTCGTATCCCATGTCAGCAACAGCCCTGATTTCATTTACCACTTCTTCAGGATTCTTTAAGACCACCCTTGTGTTAGCCTCAAGGCAGTATGCACAGGATGAACTGCAGCCCTTGTGGGTCTCAAACCCGGCTATGCCACCACGCTTAAAATATTTCTGATAGTCAGAGCTGCTCATTTTACGGAGACATCCGCTCTGATGGCTATAGCTGCCGCGAAAGATCCGTTGTGTGTTGCCCTGCACAAGGAATTGCTCGATGCTCCCGATAAGATTACTTTCCGCAGGCCCTTCAACAGCAAGGTCAGCTCCCAGATAATCAAGGACCTCATCCGGTCCCGCAGATATTCCTGAGCCCCCGATTACGACGCTGATGCCGTAAGCGGATTTTATATGCCCTACGACCTCCCTGATGCTGTCAAGAAAAAACTCATTGGCATGATAGAGCACGGTATCGATATTTCTCACTGATATACCTGCTATCTCCGGCTTCAAGACGTTTATGGCACTATCAACCTCACGTCGCCAGTCTCCTGCAAAACAGAGGTCGAGTATTTCAGCAGAATGCCCCTGACCTTCAATACTGCCTGCAAGATATTCAAGTCCTATTGGAGGAACTGGCGGTGACTGATAAGTATTCGGGTTGATAAGGAGAATTTTCATCGAGATTATAATAAAAATATTGGGCCGGGAAAATCCAGAAACTCAGTCGGTATCAGGAAACCTGAGCAGGGTCCCCTTCTTCCGGGTGCCGTATCTGAACACTGTGACACCTTTGCAGCCTTTCTTGTACGCAAGCAGTATTGCAGCGGCAACATCTTTCTTTTTGGCTTCGAAAGGCATATTGATTGTCTTGGAAACGGCATTGTCCGTGTGCTTCTGGAAAGCTGCCTGCATTTCTATATGGTTCCTGTAACTGATCTCATGGGCAGTCTTGTATAGATTTCTAATTCTGCTCGGCACATTCTCAGCGTCCTTGAGTGTTCCGGTCCTGACGACCAAATCCCTGAGTTCGTCGGTATAAAAACCTGCATGCTTTGCTGTTTCAAAAAAATATTTGTTAACCTCGATCAGTTCGGTTTCCATTACGTG
>JBBIUL010000094.1:0-8180 GCA_037440265.1 Nitrospira sp.
ATCATCATTTCGCAGGGATTTACATGAAAATCGATGCCAAAGGAGCGGAGCAGATAGGCTTCTGCTTTTTCGTCATAGGTTGTCCCTGACCGTTTAGAGACATCATGTCTCGAAAGACCGCAGACAAGTTCCCATGCCTTTTCTTCGCCGTGGTCAATTTTGATGGGTACAATGTCCATAAATAATTATAATATATTATTAAAAAAAGTTAATAGACATGATGCTTTATCTGAAAAAATAGTTGTTGAGAGAACGTGGATTTAGCACGTTTCTCCACCATATATCTGCAAAGCTTTATCTCCGGATAGCTTCTTCTCGCCAGGGGAAACTTCAAGCAACCCAATCAGTTCAAACATTTTCTCACTGGTGGAAGTACTGAACGCCTTTGTTTTCAATTCCTTTACAGCCATCCCTTTTGTATACCAGCCGAAGAACTTGCGGAAGAGCTTGATGCCGTTCCTCTCTCCATGAAATTGAGTAACCAAAGAGAGATGTTTTCTCATGATTCGCGTTACTTCAAAGATGTTCGGCCGTAAAGGCAAGGTTTGGTTCTTCAGGTACTCAGCGGTCTCCCTGAATAGCCACGGGTTTCCGAGTCCGCCTCTTGCTATAGCTACCCCATTGCAGCCTGTTTCATCGAATAGTTTTCTGATAAGAAACGGCGTCAAGGCATCTCCGCTCGCAATGACCGGAATAGAAATGGATTCCTTGACCTTTTTTATAATACTGTAATCAACACCGCCCTTGTACCCCTGCATCTTAGTCCTGCCGTGTATGATAAGGCCCTGAACGCCGGCGTCCTCAGCCCGCAGAGCTACTTCTGTTGCATTAATACTGGTGTTGTCCCAGCCGGAGCGAATCTTAACAGTAACGGGTTTTCTGCTATGTTCCACTATAATTCTGAGCAGTTTCTGGAGTCTTACGGGGTCTTTGCACAGACCTGCTCCTTCGCCTTTTGCTACAACCTTTGTCACTGGACATGCAGCATTGAAATCAATGAGGTCAAAGCGATATTCAGAAATGACATCAAGAGCAATTTTAATGTTATCAGGGTTATTACCGAGAAGCTGTATACCCAGAGGACTGTCGCTTTCGTCAGTGAAAAGCATTTTCAGGGTGTTTTTGCTTTTGTGTGCAAGGGAGTTGGCGCTTATCATTTCCGTGAATGCCATTCTGCATCCGAAGCTCCTGTTAATAAGACGATAGGGAAGGTCACTGATGCCGGCAAGCGGCGCAAGGATGAGGGGAGGATCGATATGTAACGTTCCGATTGAAAGCATAAATTATTATTATACACCACTATGATTGCTCATATGAGGTAATCGAATGTAGTTTGACCATACATGAGCAAGGCGATGTAATAAAACTGCTCTGATCCTGATTTGTCCTGTTTATTGGTGTTACGGCAATAATGAGTTTAATCGAGGACGATGGAAAAATTCCCGGGTATTGTTTCAGGTTTTTCTGTAGAAGTCCAGCATATCCTCTACCCCTCTTGTGAGGGAGAATTGCGGCTGCCAGTCAAGCAGACGTTTAGCCTTCTCAGCATCAAAATGGATGTCTTGCGAGAAATATTTTATGTAATTTACCGGGTCGATATTGATGCCAATGAAATATGAAATGAGATCAAAGGGGATGACAGACATCTGCAGGAGCAGCGGAGGAACCGGAAGAATGCGCAGGTTTTTCCCAAGGATGGCTGTGACAGTTTTGAAAAAATCAAACCAGCTGTGTTTCAGTCCGTCTGTAATAATAAATGTCTGTCCTGATGCAGGCGGTGCGGTGCCTGCACCGGCAATGGCTTTTGCAAGGTCTTTTACGTGAATTAACGGTGCAAGGTTCTGTGCATTTCCTGCAAAAGGTATCCCGACAGGGCCGAGCGTATTCAGAATGTCAATAAACCTGCCGAGGTATCTTGATCCTGGTCCGTATACAGGAGCAGGCCTGATAACAGCATATTCAAAATCTCCGGCACCATTTCTTAGGAGTTCTTCACAGGTCCTCTTGTAGTCTGTGTAGTGATCATTCAAAACAAATTTCGGAGGTGTTTCTTCATCGGCAGGTATCTCTGAAGGCATGCCAGATACGGTAATCGAACTGATGAATACAATGCGACCGACATGTTTTGATTTCAGATAAGGAAGGATTGTTTTGAGCAGCAAAACATTTTTTTCAGAAGCAGCCTTGGTTCTGTTTTTGATCTCGCCGATATGGAACAAAACATCGGTTCCGTCAAGAGCGTCAATGAGCGATTGCGGGTTATGCAGATTGCCCGGTGTTACCTCCAGGTTTTTTCCCCTGAACGGTACAGGGATGTCTTTTGCTCTCGAAAATAATCTTACTGAGTGGCCCTGAGCCAGCAGTACATCAGTCACCTGGCTGCCAATGAACCCGGTTCCTCCTGTAATCAATGCTTTCACGGCAAAAAGTTCTCCTTCACAGTCTGCCCTTTATACAAATTCTATCACAATAGAGAGATATCCAAAGAAGTTGTTTCCTGTCTCAGCTCAATCTGGTCGGTACAAATAGAGCTTGTAGATTATTTGTAAAATTGTTATACTATCTGAGTTTCAGAAGTTTTTCTGTCCGGACAAGGCCGCAAAGACTTTTGCTTTGCGGCCTTTTTTTGTTGCTGCCCTTCTGAAAGTTCAATTTATACAAGTGAGGAGGTGCGCACAATGTCAGAAGGAACAGTGAAATGGTTCAACGAGTCCAAGGGCTTCGGTTTTATTACAAGCGAAGACGGAGGCGATGTGTTTGTTCACTATTCGTCTATCCAGAGCAACGGATTCAAGTCTCTCGCAGAGGGTGACAGAGTCAGCTTTGATGTTGAGAAAGGCCCCAAGGGCCCTAAGGCTGTGAACGTTGTAAAACAGTAATCAACCAACCGCGACCCTGATAAAAAATCATTGGGGTAATGTATGGAAAAAGGGCCTTCTGCCTTAAGGCAGAAGGCCCTTTTAAATTCGGCAGTTATGTTGAGATGTTAAGCGCTCACCAGTTCCTTTAAGAACCTCATTCTGCTGGGGTGCTTCAGCTTTCGCAGGGCCTTCAGTTCAATCTGCCTCACTCTTTCACGGGAAATCGAGAAATATTTCCCGATTTCGTCAAGGGTATGGTCTTTATCTGCCCCGATCCCAAACCGCATCCGTATGACTTTTTCTTCCTTTGGGGGAAGGCTCTTGAGTATCAGGTGAAGCCTGTTGAGAGATTCATTTTTTTCAGCCTCTAAGTCAGGGGAAGGAATATTCTGCTCTTCAACAAAATCCTCAAGCTCGGAATCTTCATCACCGACAGGGGTCTGAAGGGCCAGAGGCTGCTGGACTGTTTTAAAGATGTCATCAACTCTTTTTACGGGGATTCTCATTTTCCTGGCAATTTCCTTATTACTGGGCTTCCTGCCGAGCTGGTTGGTCAATTCGCTGCTCGTTCTTATAACTTTGTTGTAGAATTCCATAATATGTACAGGGACTCTTATTGTCTTTGTCTGGTCAATCAGAGCCCTTGTTATTGATTGCCGTATCCACCATATCGCGTAAGTACTGAATTTGCAGCCTTTTTCATGTTTGAACCGCTCAGCAGCCTTCATAAGGCCGATATTGCCTTCCTGAACAAGATCAAGCAGGGGAAGCCCTCTCCCAAGATATTTTTTGGCAATATTGATGACCAGTCTCAGATTGTGTATTACAAACTCATTCTTGGCTTCTTCGACAAGAGCCCTTGCCCGTGAAATCGTGTCCCATTCTATCTTCAGCTTGTCAATGCTGATACCGGTTTCTGCTTCAATTTCACGGTAAACATCCTTCATCTGTTTTGCTGCAGCAGTTCCGTGATCGCCCCTGAGATGTTTCTTTTTCCCAAAACGGGCTGCATTAGTGTGAAGATATGTCTGGCTACATGCATCTATTGCAAACATCCCGGCTTTTTTCATTAACTGATCGAGCACAAACAGGCTTTTTGCCATTAACTTGTCTGATTTATCTTCTGAGACAGCAAGTTCTTCATCCGACTCATCCTTTTTTTCGGTTGCGGCCTCCAGTTTTTTATACACAGGCATTCTGCTCAGGATTCCCCGCAGTATTGTCTTGCCGGTATCAAGTTTTTTTGAAAGTTCTATTTCTTCTTCCCTGGTAAGGATCGATATATTACCCATAGAATTGAAATATGTCCTGACAAGGTTTTCTGACCTTTCAGGGTCTGAGGCAGTTTCTTCATCCGTGGTTTTTTCCCGGAAGTCATCAAAATTGCAGTCAGTTATGCCAAACTGGATATCTTCTGATAAATCCGAAACATCCTGTGAATCATCATCCATATCGAAGTCCGAGGGGTCAACATCATTAATTTCTTCAAGGGTCATTGTCCCCCGGAGCAGGTGCATCCCGGTTATTTCTTCGTAGATATCATTATCTCTCATTATGCTCCTCCTGATTCTTGCTGCTGTTATCGAAATAACAGCAGAACTTCTTTAATAACATTTAGGTTTTCCCGGAGCAGATAACGGCTGACTGTTCCGGAAAAACGGTTTGATTTCCTTTTATTGCGGAAATAAAAAAGCCTGTTTCTTCAAAGTGAAACAGGCTTTTAATACACTTGCAATGCATTGCGAGTCGCTGTTTCTTCGGCAGCCCGGCTGTCCGGTGGAGGACCCGGGGCTTTGTGTCATCTGGTCGCCCAGAATTTACCTTTTCGGAAACTTGATTCTCCCTGTTTTTTCAAAGACCTCAGAGCGAAACATAAAAAGACTCGTCTCTGATTTTACTGTAGAATGTTATGGCTGTTTTTTTAAGTGATTCAGATCACAATTTCAGTTTTTTTGATAAGAAATTATGTTTTTTTATGGTTTATGCATTGCCGCAAATTTTACTCAAAAGGCATTTAGCGGTATACTATACTATGAAGTACCAGCCGATTGAAAAGAAGTATTCCGAAGAAACAAGGAAACTGCATATCCCCTGTCCTCACTGCAGAAAAACGTGCATTAACGTGCACGTTGTCGTCAAGGAAGGCGTTTGTTACCGTTCGAAAGAATGCATGGTAGTGGAATGCAAGTTCAATTCGATCCAGTCTGACATCAAGGCCCTTGTGTCGCTGGTGTGGTGACTTTTTTGTCAGTTCGTGCAAACAGGCAAGACTATTGATGGTGCTTTGCTTTGTTCTGAGCTGAAATTAAAAATCAGGAAACATTTTCAGGGAGAGTTCTTTCCCGTTTCCGGCAACGGTTTTTGCCGAAAGGATGCCACCCTCGATATAAGCAAGCTCAAAATTCTGAAAACCTTTTGAGACGAGGCTCTTGGCGTTGGCAGGACAGCCGCTTTCACATCCTGCGATGCCTTTTATCATTTTGGGGAGGAGCCCTCCGATATCGAGGTCTTTTGCATCAACGCCTTTTTGGGAGAGAAACCCCTTGATTTCTTCGAGGACTGCATCCAGGTCAGCCCGAAAGGGATTCCTGATGGGGATTGAAAGTGAATCGTTGTCTATGCTTACGTCAAGTTCCATTACATTCCCTCCTGAAGATTTGATTATATTAAAAGAAAATCAGGTAAGACTTCAACCCTCGAGATATGAAGGTCGGCATGGATTGCCGAAAACAGCATCAGGGGGATTTTTCTTAAGTACAATCCTGTTCGTATAAGGTTGCTGACTGTTTCAGAGGATGTTCAGCCTTGGCTACAATGCTATAATATGACACTGATGCCGGGAATCGTTTGAGGTTGATGAGAGACTATGAATATTTTTGTCTTTATTTTATTGGTTGCCTACCTGCTGATCCAGGGTTTTGAATACTGGCTCAAGGCCATTAACCTGAGCCATATGAAAAAGTTCGGGACAAAAGTGCCCGAGGGCTTTGAAACATATATTGATGAAGCATTGCTGTCTAAAACACATGCCTATACCATAGAACATAACAAGCTGTCTTATATTGAGTCCATTTTTGGAAGTGCTGTTCTTCTTGTTTTTATGTTCGGCGGTGTTTTGAATGCTTATAATTCGTGGATTGCTTCCTATAATATTCCCTTTATCCTGCAGGGCACTGTTTTTTCCCTCGCTTTAAGCTATGCAAGTTCGCTGCTCTCAATCCCGTTCAGCCTCTACAGCACCTTCAGGATCGAGAACAAATACGGTTTTAACACCATGACAGCCAAGCTCTGGCTGTCCGACTTCATGAAATCTCTTGTTCTGTCGACTGTAATTTTAGGGGTAATCCTTATTACCGGGTTATGGATTGTACAATCATTCCCTGAATATTGGTGGCTTCTCGTATGGGGTTTTTTCTTTGTTTTCAGCATCTTTATGATGTATATCGCGCCCTATGTCATAGAACCGCTGTTTAACAAGTTTACCCCGCTCGAAGGAGACCAGCTTGAAGCAAAGATCAGATCAGTGATGCAGAAGGCAGGGATTGAGGTGAGCAGGGTGTTCAAGATCGATGCCTCAAAAAGAAGCCATCATACGAACGCATATTTTACCGGCATCGGCAAGGTGAAGCGTATTGTGCTCTATGACACCCTGATCAGCAAGATGGAGCAGGATGAGATTATTGCGGTGCTCGCACATGAGGTGGGGCACTGGAAAAAGCGGCATGTATTTAAACGCATTGTTGTTTTTGAGCTGCTTTCACTGGCAGCTGCCTACATTGGTTTCAGACTGCTGCAGAATGATTTCCTTGCGGTTACTTTTAGAATGGATGAAGCCACATTTTTTTCAAAACTGGTCATATTGGGCTTTTTTTTCAGCATTGTCTCATTCCCCTTTACCCCTCTTTCAAGTTATTTTTCGAGGAGACATGAGGAGGAGGCTGACCGGTTTGCGGTTGAACTGACGACAAATCCTGAGAGCCTGGCCACCTCTCTTATTAAACTGTCAAAAGATAATCTGTCTAACCTTCATCCGCACCCTTTCTATGCAAGATTTTATTATTCCCATCCCCCGGTTGTTGAACGTATAAGAAAGATCAGAACAGGTATATGATTCAGAAAACTCACTTTCTGCTTATCTGGGAAATATAGGGCAGTGATGTTTCAGAAATATCAATACGGTCAGCTTGACCGCGTCGGGTCATATATATATACTCAAACTATATCTGAATTCATAAGAAGACGGGGTGAATGATTTGAAGAGATTTATCATGGTTTTATTTCTCTTGACGGTATATGCGGTCCCTGCTTTTGCAGCCGAAAGGCCTTCCCTCCCGAGGAAAATTGTAAATGATGTCAAGGAAGCAGGCAGCAGGGCAAAAGAGACTGCCAGAGAGGCAAAGGAAGACCTGAAAGAAGATATCAAGGATGCTCATGCCAATGCGAAAGAAGCGCTTACGGAGAAAAAGCAGGAGACCAAGAAGGGTTTCAAGAAAGCATGGGGGGATTTTCGTCAGGGCATGAAGGACACCTGGAGCAAATTTCGCGAGTTCATCGGCTTGGATTAATTGTTGTATTGCCATAGCGAACACTGTTTCGTCCGATAAGCTGCCCGGATTTTAAAGTCTGTTGAGAACTATTGAGAAAGACCTATAATGGATTGCAATGCCCAGGAAGAACAAGAACAGCGCTAAGAGAAAAGCTGTTATCAAAACACGCTATCTTCTGTTGTTTTTCCTTGCCCTGTCGGTTATCACAAGTGTTTTTGTTTATCGCGAATTGGACAGAGACGTATTGCAGAAGAAGGAAGCAGTCCAGCCCAAAAAAATTCCCACAACTGAGGACCGTGCAGAAACAACTCCCGGAAAAAGGACCCATGTCCCACGCATTGCGATTGTGATTGACGACCTCGGTCCTGACAGAAAAGCGGTGAATCTGCTGCTTGATTTGAACGTGCCGTTGACACTCTCTGTCCTTCCCCATGAGACATATTCTTCATGGGCCGCAGATGAGGCGAGAAACCGGGGGTATGAGGTGATTGCCCATCTTCCGATGGAGGCAAAAGACCCTCACCGGCTTGGCAAGGGGGGGCTGTATACATGGATGACTGATGATGAGATCAGGGCAACGCTGGAAGAAAGCCTGAGCAAACTCACTGGCCTAAAGGGCGCAAGCAACCATATGGGGTCTGCCTTTACTGAGGACGAGAGGGTCATGAGCGTGATTATCTCGATGCTCAAAGGACAGGGGCTTTTTTTTCTCGACAGTCTTACAACCTCTCATTCAGCTGCTGAAAGGGTTGCGCGTCAAGGCGGTGTGAAA
>JBBIUL010000095.1:0-8154 GCA_037440265.1 Nitrospira sp.
ACCCTTTTCGTTGAAGACATCGGCTTTCCGCAGGAACTGTTGACTACGTATAATTTACGGGTTACCGCAATCGAACAGACGGATGCGTCCCTGTTGTTGCCGGAGAGACCAAAGTATTCTCATAAAGGCGATTACGGTCATGTGCTCGTTGTTGCCGGTTCAAGGGGAAAGACCGGTGCTGCTCTGCTCTGCGCAAAGGCGTGCATGAGGACCGGCTCTGGAATGGTTACCCTTGGTGTCCCGGAGACTATTGCCGATGTTTTTCAAAAACGGATAACCGAGGAGATGGTTCTTCCTCTCCCTGACAAAGGAGACGGGACCCTTTCTGATAAGGCGGCTGAACCAATCCTCGAATTCCTCGGCAGGAGGGGAGATGTGCTGGCAGCCGGCCCCGGGCTTTCATTAACAGAAGATATTGCCCGGCTTTTCAGGAAACTGCTGACGGTGGTGACCGCTCCGATGGTCCTTGATGCTGATGCCATCAATGCAGTTGCAGGGGATATCGGAATTCTGAAAAAAACAAAGGCCCCGGTGATCCTGACCCCCCATACAGGCGAAATGGCAAGACTGCTGCAAAAGCCAGGAACCGGGATCAGGAAGTCAAAAGTACAAGAAGCTATGACAGAGATAGAGAAAGACAGGATAACCACTGCGATGGCTTTTGCAAGAAAGACTGAAACATATCTTGTGCTCAAGGGAGTGCCTACGATTATTGCCGAACCTGAGGGACGGTCTTACATCAACACAACCGGAAATCCGGGGATGGCAACTGCAGGCTCAGGCGATGTTCTGACCGGCATGATAGCCTCCCTGGTCGGACAGGGATTGAGTCCAGTTGAGGCATCTGTGCTCGGCACCTATCTTCATGGCCTTGCCGGCGATACGGCAGCAAAAGAAAAGGGAATGCATTCTGTGATTGCCTCGGATATCATCAGAAAAATACCTTCATCCTTTCAGTTAGTAAGAAGCCGGATGAAGGCATGATATAAGAGCAAGATATACAATTATTTGAAAAAGGCCAAGGAAAACCTGTAACGACCGTTAGTCGCAGGACTGACGGTCGTTTTGTTTGCTAACGTTGACAATCCATATAAAATTGTGTTACACATAATTATGTGTAATAAGGAGGACGAGAAATGGAAAAACAGAATGTTACCTTGTCTCTGCCTAAACCTCTCTTAAAGAAGGCAAAAACCTTGGCGGCAAAAAAGGAAAAATCCCTTAATGAGTTTGTAAGGGAATCGCTCGAGGAAAAGGTGAGGGAATCAACAGGCTATAAAAAGGCAATGGAAAGGCAATTAAGGCGTATGAAAAAAGGATTTGATCTTGGCACGCAGGGCAAGATTAAATTAACCCGCGAAGAGCTTCATGAAAGAAGATAAGATATTTCTGGATACGAATGTCATTGTTTACGCTTATGACACCTCTGCAGGCAAAAAACATGAGATAGCCGTAACGATAATGGAAGACCTGTGGCGTTCAGGTCTTGGTATTATAAGCACGCAGGTATTACAGGAGTTTTTTGTCGTGGCAACAAGCAATCGAAATAAACTGTTAGATTCTGGCACAGCAAGAGAGATTGTGAACGACCTTTTAAAGTGGAATGTTATTGTTAATGATGGCAATTCCATATTGGATGCCATAGAAATGAAACAAAGGTATAAATATTCTTTTTGGGATTCTATGATTATTGAAGCTGCTGTCAGAGGCGGAGCAACATTGTTGTTAAGCGAAGATTTCTCCGGAAAGCAAATAATTGAAGGCATGAGGATTAAAAATCCGTTTTAAAGCGCTGAACTTTCTTCCCTTATGGATAATTTTATAAGACCCGCCAATATAACATATCCCAATATACGGGCCTTTTTTACTACCAAAACGCTAAACGGCAACATAAGAGAGATCGCAAAAGCTGCCGGTATCATTGAGAACAGAATTTATATGCCGATACAGAAGCATACGGATAAAATCATCATTCTCGAGAGTGATCTGAGCCCGAAGATTGGAGATGCTGTCATAACAAAGGAAAAGGGCATACTGATAGGCGTTCAGGTTGCTGACTGTGTGCCGGTACTGATCTATGAAAAACAAAAAGGCGTTATGGCCGCGGTGCATGCAGGATGGAGGGGAACTGCAGAAGAAATTCTCAAAAAAACCATAAATATTATGACAGACCGATTCTACTGCTCCACGGAAAACATTTTGATAGCTGTCGGCCCAGGCATACGGTGGTGCTGTTACGGCGTTGATTATGATGTTTTTAACAAAGTAAAGCACGCCACCGGTGACGGCGACTATTATGTGCAAAAAGACGGGAAGTACTGCCTTGACCTCCCGACAGCGAACAAATTGCAGGCGCTCTCCCTCAGGGTCCCTGAGCAAAACATCTGGATTTCTGGAGAATGCACCTTCTGCTTTCCGGATAAATTCTACTCTTACCGTTTTGCCAGGGGAACGACCGGGAGGCAGGGTGGTTTCATCGGACGGTTTGACTGAGCAGCTACCTTACAACCTTTTTGACATAAATCTCTTTGGCGATCTCAGGGTCGATCGCAACGGTTGTTTCATCTATCTGGAGCACGCATGAAGGGGTCTTCTGAATAAACTTTATTATGCTCCCGGCAGTTATTCCAAGAGAATTGAGCTTGCTTATCCTCGAAGGGTCTGAAGGCACGATAAAGGTGATCCTGCCGGCGGAGCCTATCTCAAAGTCTGTCAGCCGGGTTACGACGGGAGTGACATCGATCCTGAATTTGTTGCAGCATTCGCCCCTTGGTATGGGCTTGTCATGGGGGCAGGTGGGCGGATGACCAAGGAACGTGCAGACGCTTTCAGTCAGTTCCTCGCTCAGGATATGCTCCATCTTGCAGGCATCATTGACCACACTGTCGTCTGACATCTCAAACACGTCTGAAAAAAGTCGTTCTGCAAGGCGCTGTCGTCTGATGAGCCCCTTTGCGGTTTTTTTGCCTTTTTCGGTAAAGACAATGTTCTCGCCGCTGATGGTTGCAAGCCCTTCTTTCAGCAGACTGTCTACGATAAAGGCCGTATCGGGATCGTCGGAACTCAGTTCGAACCGTTTTAGTTCATTGTGTCCTTCTTCATCGAGGACCCAGATTAGCTCAAGCGCTTCGTCAAGACGCTCTTTGTCGGATGTTACAGCCATGTGATAATTATATGCGAACTATTATTCAGAAAACAACACAGGATTAGCGTTTCAGGAATGGGATTACCATGGAAGATACTTTTTTGAATGTTTTCCTGTGTATGGGGCAGGGGCCGTGCAAACGAATCTTCTCCGTATGCTCTTCTGTACCATAGCCTTTGTGTTTATGAAAATTATATTCCGGATACATCAGGTGATAATGCATCATGATGGCATCTCTTACATATTTCGCAATGATTGATGCAGCCGCTACGGAGGCACTCTTACTTTCTGCCCTGACCGGCGAAACCTGTTTTATCGGAAGCGAGGGGAGGGTGACCGCGTCTATGATCAGCATATCAGGCGTGACAGCGAGGTCCTTGACTGCCTCCTGCATGGCGAGTCTTGTAGCCTGTAGAATGTTCAGCTTGTCGATTGTATTGTGATCAATGATGCCGATGCCTATTTCCCTGGCCGAGGCAAGGATATCAAAAAAAAGGGCTCCCCGTTCTTTTTCTGGTACTTTTTTCGAGTCGCGGAGGCCTTTGAGGCTGAAATGCTGCGGAAGGATGACAGCTGCGGCAACAACAGGGCCGGCAAGGGGACCCCTGCCGGCCTCATCCAAACCAGCGATGACGCTGAATCCCTGCTGTCTCAGGGATTCGTCATGCTGGTACATATTCATGACACTATTCTGATGCGAGTTCTTTTTCTTTTATCTTGGCTGCCTTGCCTTTTTTGCCCCTGATATAGTAGAGCTTTGCCTTTCTGACATCGCCTTTTTTGATGACTTCAACCTTGTTGACGTTCGGCGAGCAGACCGGAAAAATCCTCTCCACGCCAACGCCGTAAGAGACTTTCCTAACCATGAATGTCTCCCTGGTGCCGCTTCCCTTCCTGGCAATGACTACGCCCTGAAACGGCTGGATCCTCTCCTTGTCTCCCTCAACGACCTTCACAAATACCTTGACCGTATCACCGATATTGAAATTGCCGAGGTCTTTTTTAAATCCTTCTTCGATTGCCCCTATCATGTTCATGTATGCTCCTCCTTTATTTCCTTCATGATCCTTCTGTCTTCATCAGACAGATTGTATTTATCAAGCAAATCAGGCCGCCTGAAAAGGGTAAGCCTGAGCGCCTGCTTCTTTCTCCACCGCTTAATATCCTTATGGTTGCCGGAGATCAGCGCTGCTGGAACCTTCATGCCGTTGAAATCCTCTGGTCTTGTGTAATGAGGATAATCCAGAAGACCCCACGAAAATGATTCTTCCTTAGCAGACTGCGCATCACCGAGCACCCCCGGCAGCAGTCTTGCGACGGCATCTATTATAACCAAAGCAGGCAGTTCTCCGCCAGTCAAAACGTAGTCTCCTATAGAAATTTCGTCGTCTGCGAGATGCTGCCTGACACGGTCGTCAATTGCTTCATATCTGCCGCACAGGAGCACAATCTCTCTTTTTTCCTCTGACAGTTCCATGGCAGTCTTCTGCGTGAAGAGGCGTCCGGCCGGAGAAAGCATTATGACTTTTCTTTTTTCCCTGTCAGGCCACAGATTGTCTGCAATCCTGAAAAAAGGCTCTGGTTTCATGACCATCCCGGAGCCGCCTCCATACGGGTAATCGTCAACCGTTTTATGTTTGTCAGTTGTATAATCTCTCAGGTTATGCACGCCGATCGAGATGAGGCCGTTCTGAAGGGCCCGTTTCAGGATGCTTGCACCAAGGTATGCATGAAACATTTCCGGAAAAATGGTTACGACACCGAATTTCATGGTGGTATACTATATCACGGCAGGATTCAAAAAGTATTGTGTCACCCATTGTCAGGAGAACACTGAAGATTATCTGTTGCCGTCAGTCGAGCAGGCCTTCCATAACGCTTATGACAATCTTTTTCCCCTCAATGTCTATTTCTTTGATAACATCCCTGATGGCGGGGATGAGGCACTCTTTTTCGTTGTTTTTTACGATATACACATCATTGCTGCCTGTCTCGATAATGTCATGCACCTTCCCGAGGAAAACGCCTTCCACAGTGAAAACATCCAGTCCGATAATCTGGTCATAAAAAAAAGTTCCTTCATCCGGCACAGGCAACATTCTTCTTTCAATCAACAGAACTGAATCACGGAGCTTCGCAGCAGTTTCCGGGTCATGCACGTCTTCAAATGAAATGATTATATATTTATTGTGTTTCTTTATCCGGCTGAGGACCCGTGTTTCACGTGACCCGTCAGACAGAGCAATGCATACCGGTGTGTTTTGGGTAAATGATAAGAAAGAACTGAAAAGGGGGAGGGCCTTGACATCTCCCTTCACCCCCCATTCTCTGAGAATTCTTGCGGCGGCGGTGAGTCCGCTGGTGCTGTCTTTCGTTGATCCCGTGTTTCTTCCTACTCCAGGATCTCAAGCACGCAGCGCTTGCCGATTTTTGTCCCTGATGCGCTGAGTATTGTTCTCATGGCACGTGCGGTTTTACCCTGTTTGCCAATAACCTTTCCGAGGTCGCTTGGAGCAACTCTTAACTCATATACGGTAGTTTTTTCCCCGTCGATTTCATTGACGACGACATCTTCAGGCTTATCCACAAGAGCTTTTGCCATCATTCCGACTAATTCTTTCATCGTATCCACCTCCATGAGAAGATTCGGTTCTGCTAGAGTCCAGCCTTCTGCATGAGTTTTCTTGCAGTGTCAGTCGGCTGGGCACCTTTCTGCAGCCAAAGCCTGGCTTTCTCCAGGTCCAGTTTGATTTCAGACGGTTCTT
The DNA here is from genome assembly GCA_037440265.1 of Nitrospira sp. Taxonomy (GTDB): domain Bacteria; phylum Nitrospirota; class Thermodesulfovibrionia; order Thermodesulfovibrionales; family UBA6898; genus JBBIUL01. The sequence goes on from JBBIUL010000095.1 coordinate 5,911, forward strand.
TCAACGGATCATAGGTGCCTAAAATTTCTATAAAAGGGCCGTCTCTCCGTGCCCTTGAATCAGCTACTATCAACCGGTAAAACGGTTTTTTGTGAGACCCCAGTCTTGTTAAACGAATTTTGACCAAAAAAACACCTCCTTTAAGATATCAGAAATTTTAATATATTGATGATTACAATGTAAAGCAATTAGAAGGGAAAGCCTTTCGGCATTTTCAAACCCCTCTTCCCCTTGAACATCTTCAGCATCTTTTTGAGTTCCACATATTGCTTGATGACGCGGTTGACGTCGGTCACGCTTGTGCCGCTGCCGAGCGCTATCCTCTTCCTCCTGCTCCCGTTCAGCAGATTGTGGTTGGTTTTTTCCCTGCGTGTCATGGAGTTGATGATCGCCTCAACCTTTACGAATTCTCTTTCGTCTATATTGAGGTTCTTTATTTTGTTCATTCCGGGGATCATATTCATGATGCTTTCAAGCGGTCCCATGCTTCGCAGTTTCTTGAGCTGCTCTTTCAGGTCGTCAAACGTAAATGAATCGTCGAGTATCCTCTTCTGGAGTGTTTCTGCTTCTTTCTGGTCAAATGTTTTCTGCGCCTGTTCTATGAGCGTCAGCATATCCCCCATGCCAAGGATTCTTGATGCAATCCTGTCGGGGAAAAACGGTTCCAGCATGTCTATTTTTTCGCCTACACCGATGAACTTTATCGGTTTGTCGGTGACAGCGCGGAGAGAAAGGGCAGCACCCCCTCGCGCATCACCGTCCATCTTCGTCAGGATAATCCCGTCAATGCCGATCTGCTCGTTGAAGTTCTTGGCGATGTTCACAGCATCCTGTCCGGTCATGGCATCTGCCACAAAGATGGTTTCTTTTGGCTGAATGTGTTCTTTAACACCCTTGAGTTCTTTCATCAGGGACTCGTCGACATGGAGTCTTCCCGCCGTATCTATGATCACGATATCATGTGCTTCCACCCTGGCCTTCTTGACCGAGTCACCTGCGACCCTCACGGGGTCTTTTGTCTCTCTCGAACTATAGACGCTGACATCGATCTGTTTTCCCAGAGATATGAGCTGATCTATGGCAGCGGGACGCTGGAGGTCGCATGCAGCGAGCATCGGACGTCTTCCCTCCTTCTTGAAAAACCTCGCAAGCTTTGCAGAGGTTGTGGTCTTCCCTGATCCGTGGAGTCCGACCATCATAATTACCGTAGGAGGGTTTGGCGACAAGGCAATCCTGCTGTTGGATTTGCCGAGCAGTTCGCAGAGTTCGTCATTGACTATCTTGATTACCTGTTGTCCTGGTGTAAGGCTTTCAAGCACTCCCTTGCCGATAGCCTTGTCTTTTATCTTCTGTATAAAATCTTTAGCGACCTTGAAGTTCACATCTGCCTCAAGGAGCGCAAGTCTGATTTCTTTTAATGCAACCTCGACATCCTCTTCTTTCAGGAGCCCTTTGCCTTTCAGCTTCTTGAAAATGTTGTCCAGTTTTTCAGATATGTTTTCAAACATTCAGTTGCCTTTATCGACGAATGATGCAATATTTTGCTGTAGGTTGCCGGTGTAGCCGAAAGAGTAGTCTTGGATCCTGCCCTCCCTGTCAATGATATAACTGGTCGGCAGGCTGCTCACCCTGTAAGTCCTGGAAGTCTTGCTGTCATCGAGAAGAACAGGATAGTTTATTTTGAACTCCTTTGAAAATTCATTCAGCATCTGCACGGCATCACTGCCGGTGTCCATTGATATTCCAAGAACAACAAGCCCCTTCTCACGGTACTTGTCCTGCACTTCAACCAGTTCGGGGACCGATGCCCGGCAGGGGGCGCACCAGGCAGCCCAGAATTCAAGCAGCACTATCTTCCCCCGGTAAGCGGACAAGGAAACTTCTCTGCCGCTGATGTCCCTCAGGGCAAAATCAGGGGCAAGGGTCCCAATGCTGACAGGTGACTGGCCTTTCGGGGACTGAAAATCACAGGAGATAACGATGACAGCTGAAAATACAATCAGCAGGATGTATAACCATTTGTTCAACTTTGCAGCAGTGACCACAGGCAGTTCAATATGCGAGGGTTTTAACTCTATGAAGAGAGCAACGAATCAAGTTTGGCCTTTAGCTGAGGCTTGGGTACAGCGCCTACAACCTGATCAACCTTTTGTCCGTCTTTGAAAAACATAAGGGTAGGTATCCCCATGATTTTATATTTGCTGGCAATCTCAGGGTTTTCGTCAGTATTGAGTTTCATTATTT
>JBBIUL010000096.1:0-8117 GCA_037440265.1 Nitrospira sp.
CCCGGTGATAACGTAAGCCTGAAGGTGGAGCTGATATCGCCGATAGCGATGGAGAAGGAACTGCGGTTTGCGATCAGGGAAGGCGGCAGGACCGTCGGCGCAGGCGTTGTTACTGAGGTGATGGAGTGAGAGATATATTCCTTTTTCAGTGTACGGAATGCAAGGATAAAAACTATTCGAGCATGAAGAACAAGAAGAATACGACTGACAAGCTGCAGAGAAAAAAGTACTGCAGGAGCTGTCAGAAGCATACGTTGCATAAGGAGACGAAGGCATAAGACCGTGGCGGGTAAATCGTTGATCGTCATGAGGGACATTCCCGTAACGCATTACTCATTACGCATTACAAATGAATATAGGCCAGTAGCTCTAACGGCTAGAGCATCGGACTCCAAATCCGAGGGATGGGGGTTCAAATCCCTCCTGGCCTGCCATTTGCAGATAGAGGGATCAATTTTATGATAGAGAAGATAAAGCAGTTTTTCAGGGATGTAAAGGTTGAGGCAGTCAAGGTGGTATATCCGAGCAGGGAAGAACTGATCGGGTCTACATGGGTGGTTATTGTAACCGTTCTTATAATGTCGTTTTTTCTCGGGATTATTGACCTGAGTCTTTCAAGGTTAGTCGGGATGGCGTTAAGGTAGGATTATGGAAAAAAACTGGTATGTAGTGCATACGTATTCGGGCTTTGAGGAGAAGGTCAAACTTTCTATTGAGGAGAAGGTTCAAAGCAAGGGAATGCAGGAGAGGATATCGCAGATCCTTATTCCTACCGAGCGGGTTGTTGAACTCAAGGGCGGGAAGAAGAAGGAGAGCGACAAGAAGTTTTATCCCGGCTACATCCTTGTTGAAATGGAACTTGATGACGAAACATGGCATCTGGTAAAAAGCATTCCGCGGGTCACAGGGTTTGTCGGAGGAAAGACGCCCGTCCCCATTCCCCAGGAAGAGGTTGAGGTTATCATGCAGCAGGTCGAGAAAGGTCCTGTTCCCCAGGTGAAGACGCAGTTTCAGAAGGGGGACAGCCTGCGGATTATTGACGGCCCGTTCAGCAATTTCAACGGCTTTGTCGAGGATGTTGATATAGATCATGGAAGGCTTCGCGTTATGGTAAGTATTTTCGGCAGGCAGACGCCGGTTGAACTTAACTTTTTCCAGGTAGAGAAAAACTAGATAGAGAGCAGAAAGAAGGCAGGAGGAAAGAAATGGCTAAGAAAGCAGTTGTTGCCCAGGTGAAACTCCAGATATCGGCAGGGAAGGCAACCCCGGCTCCGCCAGTTGGTCCGGCGCTCGGTCCGCACGGCGTGAATATTATGGAGTTCTGCAAGGCATTCAATGCCCAGACACAGGCGATGGGCGATACCATAATCCCGATCGTAATGACCGTTTATGCTGACAGGACGTTTACATTTATCACCAAAACCCCGCCGGCATCGGAACTGATCAAGAAGGCCGCCGGTATCGTAAAGGGTTCAAGCACGCCAAACAAGGAAAAGGTGGGAAAGCTTACGTCAGCACAAGTAAAAGAAATTGCACAGACAAAAATCCCTGACCTGAACGCATATTCCGTTGAGCAGGCGATGAAGATCATCGCAGGCACTGCACGGAGCATGGGCGTTGAGGTGGTGGATTAACCGGAGGAAGCAATGGGAAAGAAGATCGCCGCTGCACAGGAAAAAATAGAAAAAGATAAAGAGTACTCTCTCGAGGAAGCTGTAACCAAGGCAAAGGAACTGTCATTCACCAAATTCGATGAGACGATGGACCTTGCTTTAAATCTCGGAGTTGATCCCAGGAAGTCCGATCAGATGGTGCGCGGGACCGTGGTTCTGCCGCATGGGACCGGCAAGCAGGTCAGAATTCTGGTGTTTGCAAAAGGCGAGAAGGAAGCAGAGGCAAGAGAAGCGGGCGCGGATTTTGTCGGTGCTGAAGACATGGTGGAAAAGATCAATAAAGGCTGGCTTGATTTTGACAAGGTTGTGGCCACTCCCGACATTATGGGGGTAGTCGGAAGGCTTGGAAAAGTGCTCGGTCCGAGGGGCCTGATGCCCAATCCGAAACTCGGTACGGTTACCTTCGATGTCGGCAAGGCTGTCAAGGAAATTAAGTCAGGAAAGGTTGAATACAAGGCTGAAAAGGCAGGGGTTGTGCATATTCCGTTTGGAAAGCGCTCTTTTGAACCTGAGAAGCTTCTGGATAATGCCAGGGCAATCATTGATTCAGTGGTCAAGGCAAAACCGGCCACGAGCAAGGGAAAGTACCTGAAAAAGATCTTTGTATCAACCACCATGGGCCCGAGCTTCAGGGTAGACGTTAATTCAGTAACAACAAAGTAACAGGAACAGGCGTTAAGCATTTTTTTATATATTAGTCAGAGACAGCAGGCGTAAAAAACTTAATCCGTCCGGGATGTCAGAGGACCGGGCCTGCCGAGGCTAACAGCAGGGAGCAGAATGAGGAACACGAGTTTTAGAGGAAACACCGATACGTACCGGGCTCTTGTTCCAATCTTTCCATTTCCTATGCCAGGGTCTCTGGGAAAGGAGGTCGAAACTGAATAAGCAAGAAAAGGGACAGTTGATAACTGACCTGAACGACAAGTTTTCAAAAGCAAAGGCAGTTGTTTTTACCGACTACAAGGGCATGACCGTTGCTGAACTGACCGAGCTCAGGGGCCTGCTCAGAAAATCTTCACTTGACTACCGGGTAGTGAAAAATACCCTCGCCAAGATTGCTTCTCAGGATACCGGGGTAGGCGTTGCAGCCGATATCTTCAAGAACCCTGTTGGCGTTGCAATAGGCTATGATGATCCCGTACTTGTCCTGAAAAAGGTGCTCGAATTCACGAAAACCAACGAGAAGCTTCAGGTAAAGGGAGCAGTTGTTGAAGGAAGGTTTTGTGACAAACAGGAAATGAAGGCAATCGCAGAGCTTCCGTCCAGGGAAGTGCTGCTGTCAATGCTTGCCGGTGCGTTCCAGGCGCCGATGAGCAAACTGGCAGGAGCCCTTTCAGCGACCGTAAGCAGTTTTGCATATGCCATGGAAGCCTTAAACAGCAAAAAAGGCCAGTAAGATTCAAAAAAAAGTTAACAGATTATTTATAAAAAAAAGAAGGAGAAAAAAATATGTCTATCACCAAGGAACAGGTTTTTGAATTTATCGACAACATGACAATCCTTGATATGTCAAAGTTCATCAAGGAATTCGAAGAAAGATACGGCGTGACCGCAGCTGCCCCTGTTGCAGTTGCAGCTGCCCCGGGCGCTGCTGCAGCCGCCCCTGCTGCCGAGGAGAAGACCAGCTTCGACGTTGTTCTGGCTGCTGCAGGAGACAAGAAGATCCAGGTAATCAAGGTCGTCAGAGAGCTGACCGGTCTTGGCCTTAAGGAGGCAAAGGACCTGGTCGACGGCGCTCCCAAGCCAGTCAAGACAGGCGTTTCAAAGGAAGAAGCTGACTCGATCAAGGCCAAGCTTGAAGAACAGGGCGCAAAAATAGAGATAAAATAAGCAACTATAAATCGAAGCATGAAGACCGGGAAACGGGATACAGCAATAATGTGTTCATCCCCGTTTCTTGGTTTTCTGTTTGTTACTTCGTAAAGGAGATATATGGCAAGGGTTCTTAGAAAAAGGTTGGATTTTGGAAAGGTTCCGCAATTCCTTGACGTCCCTAACCTCATAGAGATTCAGAAGAAGTCCTATGACCGGTTTCTGCAGAAGGATGTGCCGCTGCACAAACGGGATGATTTCGGGCTCCAGTCAGCGTTCCTCGGCGTCTTTCCCATCATGGACTATAACGAGACGGCCGCAATAGAATTTATCGGCTACACCATCGGCGAGCCGAAATATTCGGTCAGGGAATGCCTTCAGAAGGGAACCACCTATGCAGCCCCCCTGAAGATAAACGTCAAACTTGATCTCTTCGAAGAAGACGCTTCAGGCAAGAAGAAGCTCAAGGAATCGAGGGAGCAGGAGGTTTTTGTCGGCGACATGCCGCTCATGACCGACACCGGGACGTTTATTGTCAACGGGACTGAGCGGGTTGTGGTAAGCCAGCTGCACCGTTCTCCGGGTGTTTTCTTCAATCACGACAAAGGCAAGACCCATGCCAGCGGCAGACTGCTTTATTTTGCGCGCGTTATCCCTTCACGTGGTTCTTGGCTTGATTTTGAATTTGATTCAAAAGACATCCTGTATGTGAGAATCGACCGGAGAAAGAAGCTCCCGGCAACCATCGTACTGAAGGCGCTGGGGTATTCCAATGAAGACCTTTTAAAAGAATTTTATCCTATTGAAACCATTAATATAAAAGGGAACACCTTTTCAAGGGATGTCAGCGAAATCCTTATCGGGCTGAAGTCTGTCCATAATATTGTTGCCCCGGATACAAAAGAAATCATCGTCAAGGAAGGCAACAAGATCAACAAGGGCGCCATACGGAAGATGGAGGCATCAGGCATCAAGACCATCCCGATACTCAAGGAAGAAATTGTCGGCAGGATTACCCTGAAAGATGTTGTCGACCCCAAGACCGGGGAGGTAATTCTTGAGGGCAATGAAGTTATCACTGAAGACGCTTTCAACAAAATACTGTCTCTGAAGATTGAGACCCTCAGCCTGCTGTTCATAGACAGCATGCATTATCTGCCCTCATTGAGGGACACCTTATTGACCGATAAGGTTACTACAAAAGAGCAGGCCCTGATCGAGATATACAAGAAACTCAGACCGGGTGAACCGCCGACGACTGATGCGGCACGGGACCTGTTCAACGGTCTGTTCTTTGATCCGAAGAGATATGACCTTTCTCCTGTCGGGAGGCTGAAGCTCAACAAAAGGCTCGGGCTTGAAATACCGCTCGAAACAAAGGTGCTGACCGACCAGGACATCAAGGAGATTGTGCGTTCCATCCTCAGTCTCAGGACCGGCAAGGGAGAGGTTGATGATATCGACCATCTGGGCAACAGACGCGTACGAGGGGTTGGAGAACTCCTTGAGAACCAGTTCAGGATCGGGCTTGTGAGAATGGAACGGGCTATCAGGGAAAAGATGACCCTTGCAGAGCTTGAGACTGCCATGCCGCATGACCTCATCAATTCAAAGCCGGTCATGGCCGCAGTAAAGGAGTTTTTCGGCTCCAGCCAGCTCAGCCAGTTTATGGACCAGACCAACCCGTTGTCGGAGATAACCCATAAGAGGAGGCTTTCTGCCCTTGGCCCCGGTGGCCTTACCAGGGAACGTGCGGGGTTTGAGGTCAGGGACGTTCATCCCACCCACTATGGCAGGGTATGTCCGATTGAAACGCCAGAAGGCCCGAACATCGGACTCATTACGTCTCTTTCTTCATATGCCAGGGTCAATGATTACGGCTTTATAGAAGTGCCTTACCGCAAAGTTACAAACGGCAAGGCCACAGAGAATGTTGAATACTTCTCCGCAATAGAAGGCGAGAAGTTTATTATTGCTGAAGCAACCTCACCGGTTGACCAGAAAGGGAATCTGACCGGCGAGACTGTTTCTGCCAGAGAGGGCGGGGACTTCAGGATGGTTACACCGCAGGAAGTCCAGTACATGGATGTATCGCCCAAGCAGATCGTCGGCATCTCTGCCGCGCTGATCCCGTTCCTCGAAAACGATGACGCAAACAGGGCGCTCATGGGCTCCAACATGCAGAGGCAGGCAGTGCCGCTTCTGCAGCCCGAATCCCCTGTAGTCGGTACAGGGATGGAATATGTGGCAGCAAGAGACTCCGGTGCACTGGTGCTGGCAAAAAGAAACGGTGTGGTCGAGAGTGTTGATGCATCAAGGCTTGTGGTGAGGGTCTCTGAAGGAGACGGTGGCGTTGATATATACAACCTGATCAAATTCCAGAGATCGAACCAGGCTACCTGCATTACGCAGCGGCCGATTGCCCATGTCGGAGACAAGATCAGAAAAGGAGACATCCTTGCTGACGGCCACTCAACAGACCTTGGAGAGCTTGCCCTTGGAAAAAACGTTCTCCTTGCCTTTATGCCATGGGGAGGATACAACTTTGAGGATGCCATTCTCCTGAGTGAAAGGCTTGTGAAAGAGGATGTATACACCTCGATCCATATAGAGGAGTTTGAGCTTGAAGCACGGGAGACCAAACTTGGTCCAGAAGAAATAACCAGGGATATCCCCAATGTCGGGGAAGAGGCCCTGAAAGACCTTGACGAGAGCGGCATCATCAGGATAGGAGCCGAGGTCAAACCCGGAGATATTCTGGTTGGCAAGGTTACTCCAAAGGGAGAGACGCAACTCACACCTGAAGAGAAGCTCCTCAGGGCGATTTTCGGCGAGAAGGCTGAAGAGGTGAAGGAGAGCTGCCTCTATGTTCCCCCCGGAATTGAAGGAACCGTTGTTGATGTCAGGATTTTCTCGAGAAAGGGGATTTCCAAGGACCAGCGGGCAAAGAGCATTGAAGAAGATGACATCCAGCGCCTGCAGAGAGACCTTGAAGAAGAAATCAAGATCATAAAAGAGGAGAAGTTCAAAAAGCTCAGGGAGCTTCTCACGGGGCAGCAGCCGATTGAAGACATCAGGCATCATAAGTCGAAAGAGGTTATCTGCGCCAAGAAGAAAACAATCACCGATAAACACCTTGAGAATGTGAAGGATGAGCTCCTCATCCGTATAAAAATAGATAACGAGGCTGTTCAGGAAAAAATCGATCTTATGAACAATGAATCCAACAGCTATGTGCGCTATCTTGAATCACGATACGATGAAAAAGTTGACCGGTTGCGGAAAGGAGATGAGCTTCCTCCGGGTGTCAACAAACTGATCAAGGTCTACATTGCCATGAAGCGCAAGGTCCAGATCGGGGACAAGATGGCAGGACGCCATGGAAACAAGGGCGTTGTTGCCATGGTCATGCCTGAGGAAGATATGCCTTATCTGCCGGACGGCACCCCTGTTGATATTGTGCTGAACCCGCTGGGAGTTCCTTCGCGTATGAACGTCGGACAGATACTGGAGACCCATCTGGGATGGGCTGCACGGGCATTGGGCCTGCATGTGGCAACTCCTGTTTTTGAAGGTGCCAAAGAGACAGAGATAAAGGAGATGCTGAAAAAGGCCGGAATGCCTGTGACAGGACAGATCCAGCTTTATGACGGCCGCACCGGAGAGCCGTTTAAGCGGCCCGTGACAGTCGGCTATACCTATATGCTGAAACTTCATCATCTTGTTGATGACAAGCTGCACGCCCGCTCCATTGGGCCGTATTCTCTTGTCACGCAACAGCCGCTGGGCGGCAAGGCACAGTTCGGCGGGCAGCGGCTCGGTGAGATGGAAGTATGGGCACTGGAGGCCTATGGGGCTTCATATACGCTGCAGGAGTTTCTGACAGTAAAAAGCGACGATGTTACAGGAAGGGCGCGGATGTATGAGGCGATCGTAAAAGGAGACGCCAATCTGGAGCCGGGTGTTCCGGAATCCTTCCATGTATTAATTAAAGAACTTCAGAGCCTTGGACTTGATGTTGAGCTCCTGGAGAAAAAGAAGAAGGGGGAATAACGTGGCTGAAGATATCTATGCCATTTTTCAGAAGCCGAAAAATCCTACGGATTTTGAGGCTATACGGATAAAGGTTGCATCTCCTGAGAAGATCAGGGAGTGGTCTTACGGAGAAGTTAAAAAACCGGAGACTATCAATTACCGGACATTCAAGCCCGAACGTGACGGACTGTTTTGCGCGAAAATATTCGGTCCGATAAAGGACTGGGAATGTATCTGCGGCAAATACAAAAGGATGAAGCATCGGGGCATTGTCTGCGACAAATGCGGGGTGGAAGTCATACAGTCAAAGGTGCGGCGTGAACGGCTGGGGCATATTGAACTCGCAACGCCTGTTGCCCATATATGGTTCCTCAAGGGTGTCCCGAGCCGCATCGGAACACTTTTGGATATGACCATGAGAAACCTCGAAAAGGTGCTCTATTTCGAGAGCTATATCGTTACTGACCCGGGCGATACGCCGCTTAAGTTCAAAGAGCTCCTCAATGATGACGAACTGAAGAAGAAGAACGCTGATTACGGGACAGGGTTCAAGGTCGGTATGGGTGCAGAAGCGATTCGTGAAATACTCAGGGC
>JBBIUL010000097.1:0-8100 GCA_037440265.1 Nitrospira sp.
CCTGTCAGGAAAGAGGATAGCAAAATGATTGTCTGGACCACTCCGCTCCTGAAAGACCTGCTCATAGAATATGATTTTCCCCTGAAACTCGTACCGGAAAAAGAAATCGGCAAATCCTTCCTCGAAAATGCCGCGGTAAATGATATCGGTCTGATTTACATGAACACCGGCTATGCTGAACTGCTTTCATCAGTGAGGCTAAAAGGCCTTGCCGGCCCGCTCATATTTATATCCCAGCAGCCCGAGCCGAGCCGAGAAAATCTTCTCAAGCACAATGCCATTCTTTTTGATCTGAAAAAGACCGGCGTTTTAGAGGTAAAGGAAGCGATCAATTTTATCCTGAAGATGCTTTTCGAAAAATTCCCTGCGCCATCAGACGGTCCGGCTGCAGGAAATCCTTCACTGCCCTTAAAGGCACAAAGCGACAGGCCGGTTGAAGACTCTGCATCTATTATCGGGGTGCTTCAGTATATGCAGACCAGCGGCATCTCTGCCATTGCCTCGCTGCAGATTCATGAAGAGACCCAGCTGGTCACCACAAGGGGAACCTGCAAAATACATTCGGTATCCGACAACGGGGTCGTTCTGCATGAATTCAGGCCTGCACTCCTCCTGAGGGCGTTCCGGGAGTCGTCCCTTATCAAGACCGTGCTCGCGAGCAAGGACATCAATTATGAAGCGAACATGAAGGTTCTCAAGAAAATGGAAAAAGAGGTTTTGATATCACTGCCGGACAGACTGTTCCTTGAACGAAGAAAATATCTCAGGATAGAGCCGAGCCTGAAAAACCCGATACGGCTCTACCTGCTGCTTCAGGATGACCCGACCATCTATTTCAAGGTGTCCGACATCAGCCAGCGGGGAATCGGGTTTATCTGTTCACGGGACCTCGGCATGGGCACTACGTACAGCTTTACCATCATACTCCCTGACCCGACCCCCCAGGTAATCGTATGCTACGGCACCATAAAATTCAAAAGAGAAACCGGCGGCATGTTTATGTACGGCGCCGAACTCCAGATCCACCCCAAAGATGAAGAAACGATTGCCCAGTACATCATGAAGAGAGAGGTTGAGATCTCCGAACTGCTGCGGATGATGTGATTTATCTGCCGGCAAAACTGAGGATTACGCTGACTCTTCTGTTTCGCTGATCTGTCTTGTCTTCCTTAATATAGGGGATAGTGTCGGCATAGCCGGCGATCTTTACGAGACGGCCGGGATCAAGGCCGGAGAGTTCGAGTTCCTTCCTGGTTGACAGGGCACGTTCGGTCGACAGCTCCCAGTTGCTGTAGCCGCTCGATTTGTACGCAAGTGAATCGGTGTGCCCCTCAATAGTGACCGGGTTGGGCAGGTCTTTTATGTTGTCGCCGATGACCTTCATGATGCTCAGCAGTAAGGACGTGGGCTTGGCAGAGCCGAGGTTGAACATCGGGTTCCCTTCCTTGTCCACGAGTTGAATCCTGACCCCGCCTTCGAAGACTTCAATCATGACCTGGTCCTGTATGTCCCCGAGCTTGTTCTCAAGGTCGGTCTTCAGAGATGAACTGAACTGTTCGGCTTTCATTTTTTGGGTATTTGCCGTTTCGCCCGTCAGACTTTCCATGTTCTGCCCTGCCTCGTTAAATACCTCGCTTGATTTTTCCATAAAAGACGAACCGCTCTGCTCGAACACGCTGTAGTGCTTGAAGTAATTCGCAACCCTCGCACGCTTTTCAGGAGAGACCATGGTAATAAGCCAAAGCAACAGAAAGAACGCCATCATGGCGGTGACAAAGTCGGCATAGGCAACCTTCCATGATCCGCCGTGGCCTCCTTCCCCGCTGACCTTCTTGACCTTCTTGATGATTATCTTCTGCCCTTTCACTTGACCTTGCCCCTGATCTCTTTTTCGAGTTCATCAAATGAAGGCTTCTCCTCCCCGGGGATCGCCCTCCTGCCGAATTCCACGGCCATCTGCGGTGCCGCTCCTCCGACAAAGGCGACCAGCGCGACCTTTATGACCTGGAAAAACACGCCGTCGCTTTTAGCCTTGAATTCAAGGTTGGTAGCAATCGGCCCGACAAAACCGTAACACATGAGCACGCCAAGAAACGTCCCGACAAGGGCTGCCCCGATGCTGTGGCCGAGCACTGCAGGCGGCTGGTCTATCTTCCCCATGGTAAGCACCACACCAAGCACCGCAGCAACAATTCCAAGGCCGGGAAGACCGTCCGCGACCCGGGCAACGCTGTGTGAAGGGATCATCGCCTCATGGTGATGCGTCTCGATCTCAAGCTCCATGAGGCTTTCGAGTTCGTGCGGGGGCACATTGGTTGTAATGATTACCTTCAGGTTATCACAGATGAAACGGACGACATGGTGGTTTTTAAGAACGCTCTCGTATTTCCTGAATATGGCGCTCTTTTCAGGGTCCTCCATGTCGGACTCAATTGATATGAGGCCTTCTTTTCTTATCTTTGAAAATATCTGATAGAGAAGCGTGAGCAGTTCGAGATACCCTTTTTTTCCGAGGGTCTTCGAACTAAAGATCGAGGACAGGCTCTTCAGTACAAGCTTGAGGATCCGTGAAGGTGAAGAGATAATGAAGGCCCCTATCGCCGCACCGAATATGATAACGAGTTCGGCAGGGACGATGAGCACAGAGAGGTTCCCCTTTTCCATAAGGAATCCGCCGATAACAGATGCCAGAACAACAACAATCCCTATTATGACGAGCATCTGAAAGTCCTCTCCATCTCCTTACGATACCTGAGCCGCATAGTTTGCTCCGGCTCCTGTCGGAAGTTCAATAATAAAGGTCATGCCTCCGCCTTCAGCACGCTCGGCGGTAATGCTCCCGCCGTGTTCGCTGATAATGCCGTAGGATATCGAAAGACCCAGCCCTGTTCCGATTCCTACCGGTTTGGTAGTAAAGAACGGGTCGAAAATCCTCGGGATAATATCTGCCGGGATCCCCGGTCCGTTGTCCGTTATGGTAATCCTCACCTTTTTTTCCTCTGGAAGGCCCTCTGTCCTGAAGACAACCCTGCCGCTGTTCCTGCCTGTATCCGCAATGGCCTGTTCTGCATTCAGCAGGATGTTCAGGATCACCTGCTGTATCTGCTGTGAGTCAACGAACACGGTCACGGCGTCTGCATATTCCTTCTGCACCTCAATGTTCCTTGACCTGAGCGGATAGGTCCGGAGGTCCACAGTCCTGTCGATGATGTCATTGATTGATTCCACGCTCCGGGAACTCACCTGCTGCCTCGAGAAGGTCATCAGGTTTTCAATGACCCGTTTGCACCGTTCTGCGCTCTCGTATATCTTGCCGAGGTCCCTCCTTACCGATTCATCGGTAATCTTCATGCTCAGCAGTTCGATATAGGAAAAAATCCCGGTCAGCGGGTTGTTGATCTCATGCGCCATGCCGCCGGTCAGCAGCCCGAGGGACTTGAGTTTTTCCGTATAATAGAGATGCTCCTTCAGTCTCTTGGTTTCGGTAATGTTCTTCATGACATAAATGACAAACCCCTTGATGCTCGTAAACACGCTGACCTGATAGATCTCATTATGTATCTGGCGCTCAAAGGTCATTGCCTTGCCCGACTCGCCGGCATTTATATCAGCAAGACAGTGGTCATCGGCAATGTCAATGCCCAGCAGCTCATTGCACTTCCGGCCGATGAGTTCCCTCGGATGCATGTTGAAATGGCCTGCAAACGCATTGTTCGCCTTGATGATCCTGTGGTCTTCATCGGTGATAAAGATAAAGTCGGTGATGCCGTCGATGATCCTCATCCACTGTTTCTGGCTCTTCCGTATCAGTCTTTCTCTGTCGATGTTCTTCAGGATGACCTCATGCCGCACAAGCACCCTGGCAAGGAGAACCGGAAGGAGTTCAGGATAACCGGACAACTTAGAAAGACAGTCATAGGCGCCTGCATGCATGAATTTCAGCACCTGTTCCTCCTGCTGGTCCCCGGCCAGCAGGATTACCGGCTGCCTGATCTTCTGACTGCTCATGTCCCTGAGGACTGCGGACAAACTCATCTCCGGAAGGCCGAGGTCAACAATGAACACAGCCACGTCCTTCTCTTTCAGCATCTTCTGTCCCTTTTCAAGCCCCGCTGCAAATTCAGCAGACAGGCCAGACTTAGCGTCCCTGAATGCCCTGAGGATCTGCGGCTGGTCCTCGGACCCGTTCATCAGAAAAAGCACTCTGTCAGCCATTGCGTTTGCTCCTGAAGATTATATCCACGCGCCGGTTCAAAGTCCTTCCTTCCGGATTGGTATTGGCGGCGACCGGTTTGTATTCGCCGTATCCTGCCGCTGCAAACCGTGAAGGCTGCATGTTCTGCTCTTTCAGGAAATACATAAGGACACTCGTTGCGCGTGCAGTTGAAAGCTCCCAGTTCGAGGCATATTTTGAATTGCTTATCGGGACATTGTCGGTATGCCCTTCGATGATGATATCATTGCCTGCATTTCTGATCAGATCCGCCACCACGGCAAGCAGTTTGCCAGCCTCCTGCTTCAGGGCGGCTGACCCGGTATCAAAGACAACAGAGTCTCCGATAGACAGGAGCACTCCCCGTTCATCCCGTATGATTTTTACATGGTCAATTATACCAGATTTCCCGAGCATTGTCCTGATCTCCTGCTCCATCTGGAGGTCGCTGTAATTGACCGGGTTGATCCCCTCGATCATCGAGACAGATGCGCTCTGCTCTGCAGATTTAAACGCAGACCTCATCGACCCGGTGAACTGTTCGAGTTTCCCTGCATCCACATGGCTTATCGCATACATGGTCGCAAAGAAGGCAAAGAGCAGGGTTATAAAGTCTGCATATGACACAACCCACCGGTCGGCATTGTCATGTTCTTCGGTCTTCCTTCTTTTCCTCATCGGACGTCCTCGATAAACACTTTTAATCTTTCCTCGAGGTAATGCGGGTTGATTCCGGAGAGAATCCCCATGACGCCCTCAAGCATCATGTCCCGCACCTTCAGTTCATATTTCAGCCTGTTCAAGAGTTTTTTTGACACAGGAAGGAGCAGGAGGTTGGCAACTCCCACACCGTAAATCGTAGCGACAAAGGCAACGGCAATGCCGGCGCCCAACTTTGAAGGGTCAGAGAGATTCTCCATTACCTGTATCAGTCCGAGCACTGCACCGATAATGCCGATAGTAGGGGCAAACCCTCCGGCAGTCTCGAATACCCGTGCGATCCTCTTCTGCTCTTCTTCGAAGGTGCTGTTCTCCTGCTGCATGGTTTCCCAGAGCATCTCCCTGCCGATGCCGTCAACCGCGAGGCGCAGCGCCTTCCTGAGAAAGGGGCTATCGATCTGGCTGATTTCCCAGTCAAGGGCTATCAGTCCGTTCTTCCTCGATAAGGTTGAGTACCGGACAATCTCCTTTATAAAGAAATCCATATCGGTCCGTTTGCCGGAAAAGACCGTCCCGAGTGAGCGCATTGCCTTGCCGATGTCCTCAAGCGGAAAACTCAGCATGGTTGCGCCGGCTGTCCCGCCGAACACGATCAGCGCAGCAGTCAGGTGGAAGATGGAAGCCAGTTTTCCGCCGTCGAAGATATTGCCGCTTAGAATTGCGGTGACGCCGAGGGTGATCCCTAATACGCTCGAGCGGTCCATCTCACCGCTCTTTTCCGGACTGCCGCTGCTGCCTGATGATCTCCCGGTGCCGCTTGAGTGTATACTGGATTATTTCATCCCGTACATCATCGCCCATGCCGGTAAAATGCAGTGCGACTTCATACCTTCCGTCATCGGTCCTGTCCACCCGTACAGCCCGTCCAAAGGCAATGATCCCGACAGAGGGGACCGTCGGCAGATACATCTTGGCCTCTATCATTTCACCGATCTCAACCTTCTCGTCCGTTGTCAGTTTCATGCCGGATGCGCTTATGTTGACGTGCCTGTCCTCTGCCATTTCCGTGGTTCCTCTTCCCATAGCCAGTTTCTCCAGAATCAGTTCAAGTTTCATGTTGATGTCGCAGAGCATCTTCCAGACGACAGGGTTCACATCGTGCTCAGGAATCAGATCTTCCGGTTTTACAGGGGAGCGGCCTGAGAAAATCTTTGCTATGCCCTGCTGGTGTTCGTCCTCCACCTTTTTCATTGTTACCGGGAATGCATCGTCAACCCTGAAATATTCACGCCGCTCGCTCCATGAGCGCCTTATCAGCACAACATCACTGCGGATATCCACTACCTCTGCAAGAAAACCGGATTCGGCAAACGATATTTCAAGCGGAGTGCCGTGGGAAAGCGCATCAGGAGGCCTTCCCGTCAGTTTCAGGACGATCATATCGCCTTCAGAAGAAACGACCGCTGCTGCAAACTCACCGAGTCCCGGCATCAGCCGGCAGGTGAGCGTTGTGCCTGACTTAACTTCCATTGCTTCCTCCCCTGCCGGCAGGCGTCTGAAGAAATGCACGCACTACGTCACCGTCGAACTGCGACTGCGAACATTTTCTTATTTCTTCCATTGCAGTCTCATGAGGCAGGGCCTCGCGGTAGGGCCTCGATGATGTCATGGCATCGTAGGTGTCTGCCACCGCAAGTATCCTGGCATTCAGCGGGATGTGTTCACCTGAGCGGCCCTCAGGATATCCCTTCCCATTGAATTTCTCGTGATGGTAGAGAATGATCTCGCGTTCTTTCGGGAAAAACCTCAACGGCGTTATGATATTTGCGCCGATCATCGGGTGCAGCTGGATCTCGGACATCTCGCTGTCCGACAACCGCCCCGGTTTCAGCAGTATCGTATCCCGCACGCCGATCTTTCCTATGTCATGCAGGTATCCGCCGAACCGGATTACATCCTTTTCCTCTGAATCGAGCCCCATGGCCTCGGCTATCTGGAGCGCATACGACGTCACCCGCTCGGAATGGTTCTTGGTATAAATGTCCCTCGCCTCGATGCTGATAACCAGCGCCTTAAGGGTGTTGATCATATTGTTATAGAACACCTCATAGAGGGCGTTGTTTTCTATCCGCTGGGCGGACTTTCTCGCGAATGTCTGGGCAAGGGATATTTCATCATCGGTGAACACGGTCCCGTCTGCCTTGTTTGAAACGCAGAGGAGGCCGAAAATCTCATTGTTCATGGCAAGGGGAAGCGCAAGGAGCTGCGATGTAAGCGCATGGCCTGAATACGGGCTCGCCTCGCCTGCTGAGGCTATATAATGTTTTTTTGCATCGACCACATTTGAAAGAAATGTCCCGGCAACCGAAACCTCTTTTTCCTTCAGCCCGACCGCCTTTTTTATCTTAACGCTGCCGTTTTCAACAATCCCGAAGCACGCCTCTTTCACCCTGAGGAGACGTGTCGCCATCTCGACGATCTTCTCATATATCTCCCGGTTGTCATAGAGGCCGTCGAGTTCGTTGCCGATGGTCTGGAGGATGCTGATCTCCTGCAGTTTGCTGAAGAGTTCGGCGTTCAGTTTCTTAATCGACTCCTCGTGGTTGCTGCTGGCCATTTTTTCGAGGAGGCGCCTCTCGCCGATAAGCCTGTCCGCAGTCGAAGTGACATCATTGACCTTGAACGGCTTTGTGATAAAATCCTTTGCCCCCTCCTTCATAGCATTGACCGCGTTGTCGAGCGTAGGGGCAGCGGTAATCATCACCACAGGGGCCGAGGGATAAAGCTTCCGGGTCTCGCGGAGAAAATCCATGCCGTTCATCCGCGGCATCATGAGGTCGACAAAGATCAGGTCGTAATTATTCTCCTTGAGCTTTTCAAGTGCATCAAGGCCGTCGCCGGCAGTGTCTGTCGTGTAGCTCCTGACCGTTACCAGTATGCGTGACAGCGCTTCCCTGACAAGCGGGTCGTCATCAACGATTAATATCTTTCCCTGTTCCATTTCCCTGCACCAGCCGTTCCTTCAGGATTTCTGTCTCATCTTGGGTGAGTATGCCCATCGTCCTGAGCCGGTCGATCCGTTCGATCCAGGCTGTCGTGATTTCAGGATTGTTGCTCGCCGCCACGTTCTTTATCATCTCGATGTCCCGGTAGCTGTCCCTGAGATGCATCCGCAGTTCCCTGTTTTCCTCTATGAGCTGGGCCCTCTTGTAGACCCGCTCTGCCAG
>JBBIUL010000098.1:0-8073 GCA_037440265.1 Nitrospira sp.
AGATGATAAAGTAGTTGTTGTCTGCAAAGCTGGACTGCATGGAAGGCTCAATTTCAGTATTCATGGTAGCCTCAAACATTACTGACATGAATCCTTTTGTATCAACCGGAGGCGGCCCTTTCCAGGGGACAGCAGTTATTCCCTCCCATAGTGCCAGCATCGGCTTTGACGATATGTCTTCCAGTTTTATCGTTTTTCCCTTTACCCCTTCCCTGAACCCGTCTTCAAGGTTCAGCACCCACCATTGCATAGGCACCCCGGACGAAAGCCTCTTCGCGGAACGCTCGGCAAGGGAATGCTCTTTTCCGAACTCAAACATTTCCCGCACCGACATTTCATGACAGAAGCGGGTGATGTCATGTACTGTTCTGCAGTTCTTCGGCTTAAACTCTATGGAATCCGGATCAGTCAGGTTCAGGGGGACAACATGATTGAGTATTTTTTCGAGCAGGAGATGGACAGGGCTTCCTTCCATCAGACCTTTTTCCTTAACAACGTCATGGATCAGTTCTTTTACCTCTCCTGAGTATACTCGCAAGCCATCGGCATCAAGGGTAATGACATCCCCGGTTTTTATCTTATCTGTAGCATTACCGGTATTGAAAAGCGCCGGCACATCAAATTCACGCGCCACCGTTGCAAGATGTCCTGTTATACCTCCGGTATTGGTTATTAAACCGGCTGCATGGGCAATAAGCGATGCCCACTGAGGCAGAGGATGTTTAACGACCAGCAAGGCTCCCTTTGGGAACCGGAGCATGTCCAGGGTGCTGTTTACAACAAATGCCTCAGCACTGACCACCCCGCTGCTTGCTGTTGCCCCTCCTGCTATAATCGGCTCATTTGGTATCTTTTCAGATAGGGGCTTTCTTTCCGGATGTTCATGATATTTCTTCAGGGGCCTCGTCTGGAGTATTACTATGCTGCCATCATGCCCTATTGACCACTCAATGTCCTGCGGATACCCGAAATGGTTTTCCAGCCCCGATGCTATATCTGCAAGCAACAGCGCCTGTTCATCGCTTATAGACGGCCGGCATCTCAAAGACGCTTCGACCCCGAGCGTGTCTATTCCTTCCCCAGGATGCACCACTGCCTTCCTGTCCTTTGACTGTATGAGCGTCCTGCCTATAGATTTCCCGTCCTTCCTCGATATTATAAAGACATCCGGATTGACTGAACCGTCGACGACTGTTTTTGCCAGGCCCCAGGCTGCGTTGATGACTATCGCATCACCGGAAAAATCAGCAGGATCCCGGGAATATATTACTCCGCCGGATACCGCATCGACCATTTCCATGCAGCCGACAGACATCGGGATATCCTCGTCACGGAAACCTCTGTTCAACCGATAGCTTATGGCCTGAAGGGTATATTTGCTTGCAATTACCTCTTTATAGGCATACAGCAGAAATTCTCTTTTCACATTAAGCACTGACCGATACTGTCCTGCAAAGGAGGCATTCAGTTCGTCCTCTCCGAAAGCGCTGCTCCTCATTGATACTGCAATCTTCCGGTCGAGTTTCAGTTCAAGCCGGTCAAACGATGCCATGATTTCACTGGAAACGTCATCCGGCACCGTCCCGTTCATGACCAGCTGCTGTATCTCGGAGCTGACCCTGTGAAGTATTTCGATATTATCAGGGGCTAAGGTCTGTATCCTCCGGTTTATCTCAGCCCTGATTCCGTTGAATTCAATGAAACGTTCATAAGCAGAAGCCGAAATAATAAAACCCTCCGGCACCGGGACGCCCATTTTATTTCGGATCTCTCCGAGATTTGCCATCTTGCTGCCAACGAGGTCTGCCTTCTGTTTGTCTACCTGTTCCAGCGGCAGAACAAAGATCCTGTCAGCTGCTATTTTTCTCGGCTCAAGGAGGTTATTGACATCTTTCCATATGCCGTCTGCTATATCATGGAACTCGGAATAGCGGTTATCGCTTATGCCATTGAGATTTTCTATGATTTTATAAAGGTTCACCGATATTGCCGTGCAGTTTGCCCTTATATATGACATACCGAAGATCCTGCCGCTTTTCATGATCTTCCCCATATCGGTCACAATCTCATGTATCTCGTTATTTGCTTTCAGAAGCGTCTTGAACTGCCAGTACCGTTTCTGAAACAATATACGCAGTTCCTCTTTCTTCGCGGCAGAAAGTCCTTTTCTCTTTTTCCCGAATAAATATTTCCTGAGTACCTTCGTTAAATCAGTCACTGCGTTAAACCCCTGGGACATAAAGTGCAACTGCTGTTCATCAGCAGCAACAGCTGAAAACTGTTTATACCTAATATACTAACAGATACATTATGATTTATTTTAACTCAGCAAATGAGGACAAAAAAACTGCAGCAGCCTGAATGACTGCTGCAGTTTTCCACTGGGTTATATTACCTTACTCCGCAGGTATTTTGACCACATGTACTGAACATGGACAGTGGCTCACAACCTTGGTAGCTGTGCTTCCCATCATAAATCGCTTCGCTCCGGTCAGCCCGCGGCTCCCGATAATAATGAGATCGATATTTTCTTTTTCAACAACTGAAATAATCTCATCTGCAATATTATTTGCAGTGCTTAAAATAGTCTGCGCAGTAACGCCCTCAGATTTCAGATAAAAGCGCGCTTTCTCAAGGGCATCTTCACCTGTCTGTTTCATTTCAGCCCGTAATTTGTCCCATTTTGCAGCTGATATTTCCAGATCCATGCCGGCAACAAAAGGCACTACCGTCATCAGAAAAACCTTGGCGCCTTTTGTCTTTGCGTAATCAATAGCGACCTTAACACCTTCCATTGAATATTTTGACCCGTCAACAGGAACAAGCACTTTCATGTTCTACACCTCCTTCTTCACTTTGGCCTTCTTCATGGTCAGGCCCACGCCTTCAAACATATAAAAGATCGCAAAGCCCCACCACATGGTGTAGGCAACGTAGAAGACCAGCAGTCCGGTCATGAGAACAGCCTTGTCAGCGACACTCTGGGCCTCTACACCATAATAGTTATAGGCTGTCTCAACCGCCTTTTTCATAACGTTCGAGACAAGATTCGCTTCCTCGATTTTGCCTTCTTTTTTCAGCCCTTTGTCGATCCTGCTGAAGACATTGTGCCACTGCCGGAACATCTTCTTCTCATCATCCGAACCGTATTTTTCCCTGATCTTCTGCCCTTCGTTTTTGTACATGGCATCAGAGTCCTGCAATGCCGCCTCAACGATTTTGCCGAGATCTCCTTCGATTTTGAGTTCAGCGCCGTTGACACCTGCCTGTGCACCTGCTGCGATAAACAGTTTTGAGGCCATTTCAGCACGCTGTTCAGCGTCGCCCGGCTTGTCTTCAGGTTTGTCCATGGTTATGCTGACTGCAATCGGCCTGCCCATGAATTGCTTGTTATCGTCAGAGAGTTTGGGAATAAAATACGAGGAGCCTTTTGAAAGTTTGTTGAACATGTCATCCGCATAATCCAGTCCGTTCATGCCTCCACCGAAGATCGGCATGAAGATAAGGAACAGCACACCGAAAAATGAGCCAGCCAGAAAAAAACCGATGCTAAGTGCTTTTTTGCTTGTCTGTGCCATCTTATGCCTCCTCCCTTAATGTATTGATATTGGTGATAAACTTGCTTATGATCCAGAAGCCAAATGCTGCAACAACGATCCAGAAAACGATGTTTCCGACGAATTCAATGGTGTTGACCACTGACTTGGACATGTTGATATATTCCAGTTCCACCAGTTTCTTTGGCAGCACCGTTGCCCTGTTGACAAACCCTGCGAGAATCGACATCGCATAGAATCCCCTGATATGTATGCCCTTCACGACCTTTGTAGTAAGCGCACCTACCTGTATGCCGATAAGCGAGCCGATGAGCATGCCCATTGCGAGCGTATAAAAAACATATCCGTAAATGGCATACTGCGCTATCGCTGCCAGCCCTGCGGTGAAAATAATCTGGAGGATGTCAGTGCCGACCGTTGTTGATGTTGAAACACCAAATATATACACAAACATCGGAAACGTAATAAAACCTCCGCCGACACCCATGATCGCTGCAAGCATTCCGACGATTACGCCGCCGATTGCCAGAAAAAGCCATGATATTCTTCTTCCGCCGAAATCTTCATCGAATGTGATCATCGGAGGGATGTTGATCTTCTGTATGCTGACTGCGAGGGACGTCATCCCTGACGGACCGCCGTGGGCATCATGGCCGCCTCCTCCTGCACTTGGACCCCGAGATGATTTTATGAAATCAATCATCGCATAAAAGCCGAGGAAACCAAGCAGAACCGCATACACAGTGCTGATAAACGCCTCACTTAACAGAGGGTCTTTATTATAGAGCGTTTTATTGATATAGCCGCCGATGAAAGTCCCTCCTCCTGAGCCTACGAGAAATGCTATTGCCAGCTTAACAGACACATTGCCGAGTTTTTTGTGAACGGTCGTGCCCATGATAGCCTTCGCAAAAATATGAAAAACATCCGTTCCGACTGCAAGGATTCCCTTGACCCCTGCTGCCATGAGCGCAGGGGTGATAATAAACCCTCCTCCTGCACCGATACATCCCGTGATCAGTCCGGCTGCAAGACCGACTGCAATTGAAACCATAAAGATTAAATTGGAATAATGCGCGGGCGCATACGCTGTCTTACCGCCAATCAGATCTGCTGCATCGAGCAATGAAATCGCCAGGATCGGCGTAACCATTGCAAACAGAATCAGCAGCTTCTTTCTGTTCTTTATAATCGACATCGATACTTCATAGTCCCATTTGGCATGCGCTATAGACGCAGCCTTCAGAAACTCATACAACTGCCTTGGGTAACTCATTGAACTTCCTCCTGATAGTTTTTATTTTAAGCACTGTCTTTACCTCGGTATCTTGGTTAATATCTTTCTGTTTTCAGGTTATCGTCTGAAAAAATCAGAATCATCATGACATTATTTCATTCTAATCTTTTGAAAATGACAATTCTGACCATCCTTGCTCCATCTTCTTTCTTCTTTTACTTTATGCGCCGCCCCTCGGCGGGTACATCATAGTCTTTCTGACCTGTGCCTCTTCTATACGGAGTTCCTGCAGTCGTTTCTTCTCATAGGCGTCCTTCAGTTTTTCGAACAGCTGTTCGAGCTCCATCGGTTTCATCAGATAGTCAAACGCACCGAGCTTCATCCCTTCAATGCCTGATTCAACAGATGCATGACCGGTCAGCATCACGACTTCAGTAAGCGGTTTAATCCTCTTGATCTCCCTCAGGGTTGCTACCCCGTCCATACCCGGCATTTTTACATCAAGCAGCACAACATCGAACGTTCCGTCGCTGATCTTCTTGATCGCCTCCTCCCCGCTTTCCGCACCCTCAACAGCGAGGTTGCGCTTCTGAAGTCTTTTGATAATGGTTTCAAGAAACTCCTTTTCATCATCTACCACAAGGACCTTAAATTCTTCCATGCTGTCCTCCTTTTCACCTAAGTTTTTTTAGATGTTTTCGGTAAAATAATGGTGAACGTGGTGCCTTCACCAACCTTGCTTAAAACTTTTATATCACCTCCCAGCTTTTTAATAATGTTATAGCTTACCGAGAGCCCAAGCCCTGTTCCCTTCCCGACTTTCTTGGTAGTAAAAAAAGGATCGAAAATCTTGTTAAGAATCTCTTCAGGCATTCCTTCTCCGGTATCGCAGAAACTCACCATAATATTCTCAGAATCAGATGCGGTTGAAATACGGATGCTTCCGCCGGCACCTATTGCATCTATACTGTTATTCAATATATTAAGGAATACCTGCTGCACTTCTGAACTGTTTATGGAGATGGCAGGAAGATATGTGTCCAGTTCTGTAAACAGTTCGATCTTGTGATAAAGGAGCTCTTTTTCAAGAAAAGATATGGTTTCTTTCAGAAGGTCATTTATGCTGACAATCTCTTTTTCCCCTTCAACCCTCCTTGAGAACCCAAGGAGACGATGCGTGACTTTCCTGGCACGGTCTACATGATTTTTTATCTTCCTGATCGCATCCTCAAATTCATCATAGTTTTTTATGCTGGACCGTTCTTCCTCCTGGAGAAGGTCCTGCATCCAACCTGCTTTTTCATTAATGACAGCAAGGGGATTGTTCACCTCATGCGCAACCCCTGCTGCAAGCCTTCCGATAGCCGCAATTTTCTCTGTATGGACGAGCTGTTCGTCATATTCAGCCTTCAGCCTGTCAGCCTTCTCGATTTTGTTGACGAGGAAGTTCACGGTGACAACGGCTGTTCCGATGATGATCATCGAACATAAGAGGATGATAATGGTCTCGATCCTCCTGGCCTTGAAAAACGGGGCGAGTTCGCTCCGGGAGTCGAATTTTACAACGAGGATCCATTCGTTGTCTTTTACCCAGCTGGTTGCATAGAGGTATTTGCCTTCCTTGGTATCTATCTCCTCAACATTTGTGCCCTGATGGAAAAAGAGCAGACGCCTTTCATCAGGAGACAACTGGTGCGTGTTGAAGCGGCCGACGGTCTGCAGGACCCCCTTGTTGTTGACGATGAAGGCATCACCTTTTTCACCGATATAGGCGGATTTCACAAGTGCATCGAACAGTTCAGAGTCGATGGTCGCTCTCAAAACCCAGTTTCTCTGTGGGTCTGCTATCGCAACGATAAAATGTGGGATATTGCGGTACCCGAGAAAGACATCGCTGATATAGACGCCCTTCACCATGACCTGCTTGAACCAGTCTTCATCACGGTAATTTTTGTCAAAAACAATCTCACGATACGGACCGACATATGCGGAGTGCTTCCCATTCCACCCCAGGACACCAATATCGACCAGGGCCGCCTTCTTCTGGAGCGTGCTGAAAATTGATGTAAGGTTTGCCTGCTCCTTTAAATAGTGGAAGCCGTAGAGGTTTGCAATAATCGACAAAAAAGACCTCTGTTCTTCCAGAAAGAAATTTATTACGTCCTTTCTGTTCTCTACCATGCGCATCATCCCGCTCGAAATATTTTCCTTGTAATATTTCTGATAATTACGCGAAGCTGTCCAGCTGATTACGACCAGGGGGACCAGCGCAACGGCAAGGGTGATGCTGATCAGGTTGCGCTTCAGCTTGCGGTAATATTCCTGTTTTTTCTTCATCGGCTAACCCTTGGAGAATATCTCATTGATATGCTCCATCAGCGTCTTAAGGTCCACGCACCTCGGAAGCAGTGCATCAGCGCATAACCGTTTCTTGAGGTCGGCATTTATTTTAGACTTTTCAACAATGGCCGCAACCTTTATGTTTTCAAAATCATCAGAGCATTTGATAAGAGCACACAGTTCGCAGCTGTCATCTGCTGAACCGACATCGAGGATAACAAGGTCGGGCTTGAATACCAGCAGCTTCATGTTCACCATGGTACCGTAAGAACAGTAATCAACAATAAGGTCCGACTCTGTTTTCAATTTTTCAAAGAATTTCATCAGGAAATTGAGGACTATTTCATCCATAATCAGCTCCTGCGAAAAAACAAAGAGTATCTTTTTTACCTTTGCAGGAATAATGGCCTCAGGGATTGGCATGTTATGCTTTACCAAAAAATCTATAAGATCGGCATGGCTTACCTTGCGCACTGCATTATCAACCGTCATGGGAAGGCCTTTTTTTTCTACCCAGTTATTGACCCTTTTGAGAGGAGTTCCGCAATAGACTGATATCTGATCAAGGTTCAGAAACAGATTTGTTGCCTTTATTTTCTTCATATCCCTTTGTCCATTAACCTTAATAACTTTGACTGGATAGATCAGCAACCCCTGTGCCACTTCTCTTGTGCTTACGAAACCGAGCGATATTATTCTTATATTTCAGCTGGTTGAATGTATAAGTTAAATTTATTTATTAAATCTTGAGGTTTAATGATCAATTATGTTTTGTGTAGAAAATGTAACATTTTCGATGAGGAGGCTTTTTTTGTTGATTTTATATATGCTTTTTGATGTAACATTTCAGTAACAAAATAATTGACTGGGAACGGACTGTAACATTGAAAACAGGTGTGCTTTGGAAAAAAATATAGAAGGCAGCAACCCTGAAGACAG
>JBBIUL010000099.1:0-8015 GCA_037440265.1 Nitrospira sp.
CATCGGGGATAAGCGGAGATATGTGCCTCGGTGCGATCATTGACGCCGGACTGCCTCTTGAAAAGATCGAGGGAGCACTCAAAAAACTGAATATCAACGGATATCGGCTTGCTGAGAGGAAAGTCAACCGCGCAGGGATTTCAGCTACAAAGGTTGATGTTGTTGTCAGTTCATCTGCACGGTCCCGTGAGGCAAAGGGCAGAACATGGAAAGATATCAGATCGCTTATACAAAAAGCGCGCTTCCCTGATGATACCAGAAAGAAGGCTTTCAGCGTGTTTCAGATGCTTTTTGATGCCGAAGCAAAGGTTCACGGGCAGCGTCGGGGCAGCGTGCATCTTCACGAACTGAGCGGCACCGACTGCATTGTCGATATTGTTGGCACCATTGAAGGATTGCGCCTTCTGGACATTGGACAGGTTTATGCGTCTCCGGTAAACACCGGTACCGGCACGGTCATTACAGAACATGGTGAATTGCCGGTTCCAGCGCCTGCAACGGCAGAACTGCTCAAAAACATCCCTGTATATTCCTCCGGAGCGCCTTTTGAATTAACAACCCCAACCGGCGCAGCAATAGTGAAAGCGCTCTCCTCTGGCTTCGGTGAAATCCCTGTTTTTATCCCTGAAAGAATAGGGTGCGGAGCCGGTTCCCTGGATATGAAAGAGAAACCGAATATCCTGAGGATCTTTATCGGGGACAGCTACAGCGGGATGGCAGGGGATGCCGTTACCGTTATAGAGACCAATATTGATGATATGAACCCCCAGTTATACGATTATGTTTTCGATAAACTGTTTGCGCATGGTGCCCTGGATGTCTATTTGACCGCCATTATGATGAAGAAAAACCGGCCCGGAATAAAGGTAAGCGTTTTATGCAGCGCTGAAAGGCGAAACGACCTTATAGGGATACTCCTGAAAGAGACGACCACGATAGGGGTCAGATATTATGAGACAGAGAGGGTCACCATGGAACGTGAGGTCCGTCGGGTAAAGACGAAGTTCGGGGACGTCAGGCTGAAAATATCCAGATCAGGACCGTCAATCACGAAATATGCGCCGGAGTTCGATGACTGCAGGAGGATAGCTGAAAGGGAAAACATCCCCCTCATCGATATCCTTGAGGAAGCAAAGAGGCATGCGGGGGGAAAAAAGTGATTCTTTTCAGTGCCGCTGTGCAGATACAGCGGCACTGATCTTTCGTGATTTACCTGTTTGAAAGGGTTATAAACAGAGAAGAACCTCCCCGGTAAATGAGGAGCAGGACACTCTCATCATCCTTGATCTTTGCAACGACTTCCTGATATTTCTTGACGTCGGTGATTTTGACCCTGTTGATTTCCTGTATCACATCTCCCTGAAGGAGAACGCCTGCGGCGGCGCTGCTCTCGTCGATGTCATTTACCACAACACCCTTGATCTTTTCCGGAATTCTCAGTTTGGCGGCGATTTCAGCTGTCACATCCTGAACGCCTACTCCTTTCATAACATTCGTATATTCTCCGGTCATGGCCTGCTGCAGGTCTGAGGGCAATTCACCAATAACCACCTTCAGGGTCATGATTTTATTGTCGCGCATGATCTTAACAATGTGTTCTTCCCCGGGCAATGTGTTTGCAACCATGTTCCTGAGGATATACGGTTCTTCAGTCTTCTTGCCGTTATACTCAAGGATAATATCCCCTCTTTTCATTCCGGCCTTTTCCGCAGGGCTGTTTTCAACAACATCATTGATGAGAGTCCCCTTGTCTTCCTTGAGCTTGAACTGCTTCGCGAGTTCAGGGGTCAGCTGCTGGATGGAAACCCCCAGCCAGCCCCGCACGACCTTGCCTTTCTTGGTAAGGCTCTCCATCACTGACTTGACCATATTGCTTGGGATCGCAAACCCAATGCCCTGATAGCCGCCGGTGGTGCTGAAGATGGCGGTATTTATGCCGACCAGCTCTCCTTTTACATTTACGAGCGCTCCTCCGGAATTCCCCGGATTTATAGCGGCGTCGGTCTGGATGAAGTCCTCATAATCAGCTATTCCCACGTTTGCCCTTCCGAGCGCGCTTACGATACCCATGGTCACGGTCTGGTTCAATCCATAGGGATTTCCTACTGCAAGGACCACTTCTCCAACCTGCAGTTTGTCCGAGTCTCCCCATGATATGGTCGGCAGGTCTCTGGCATCGATTTTAACCACTGCTATTTCAGTCTTTGGATCAGAACCAATCACTTTGCCGTTGTATTCCTTCTTATTGTGAAGCAGTACTTTTATCCCGTCGGCATCAGCATCTTTGACAACATGATAGTTTGTTATAATATATCCGTCTGAAGACACAATAACCCCTGACCCCAGGCCTGCGGATTTCCGCTCTGACGGTTTTTTCTGCTTGCCGAACTGGTCACCGAAAAACCTCCTGAAAAACGGATCATCGAAGAACGGGTCGCCGCCGTGGCCCTTGATTGTCCTGGTAGTTGAGATATTCACAATCGACGGTTTGACCGCAGCAGTTACCTCTGCCATAGCCTTTCCGGTTTTGGTCAGGAAATCTACGGATTCCTGGGAAATCTTTGCACTCTGTGCATGTGTATCAGGCGGATAACTGAAGAGAGAGGACACTGCAAGGCCGATAATAAGCCCGGCAAGTACGAAAGCCAATGATCTGTAATATTTCTTTCCTTTGAAAAGCATTTTACCTCCTGTATGGTTTCATCTTGAATGAGTTTGATTTTTTCTGAGCTGCCTGCTATTTAAACACCTGTAAGCATGGTTTGGTTTCATGAGGCTTCGTCTCTGTTTCTATTGCGGCATGATATCGAAGTTTTTCATCTTGGTTCTTAACTGTTTCCGTGATATGCCGAGCCTTTCAGCTGCCCTGCTCTGGTTCCAGGAACTCATATCAAGCGCCTTCAGCACCAGTCTCTTTTCAGTCTCAATCAGGTTCATCGAATCCAGTTTCTCGGTGTTTTTCTGCATGAGTTCCCTTATGCCTGCAGGGAGGCATTTGAGGCTGATGAGGACGTTTGGACATAAAATATATGCGCGCTCCACAACATTTTCGAGTTCTCTGACATTCCCCGGCCAGTCATATCTTGAAAATGCATCGAGCACCGTGTCTTCAACCCCGGTGATAAGCTTGCCCTCTATCTTGTTCAGCTGTTCAATAAAATTATGCACGAGGAGCGGGATGTCGTCTTTCCGTTCCCTGAGCGGCGGTATTCTTATTGTAATAACATTGAGGCGGTAATAGAGGTCCTCCCTGAACATCCCTTCCTTCACTGCTTTTTCGAGATCCCTGTTGGTCGCGGCAAGGATGCGCAGGTTGAGTTTTATTCTGTTGACACTGCCTACCCGCAGGACCTCCTTTTCCTGGATAAACCTGAGCAGTTTTTTCTGGAGTCTGAGGTCCAGATCTCCTATTTCATCCAGAAAAATCGTGCCTTCATTTCCATGCTCGAGCAGCCCGGTCTTCCTTTCATGCGCGCCGGTGAAGGCCCCCTTTTCATGCCCGAAAAGCTCGCTCTCCATGATCTCCGGCGGGATGGAGGCGCAGTCAACGGTCACAAAAGGCTTTTCAGCCCTGTCCGAATTAAAATGGATTGCCCGGGCGACAAGCTCTTTGCCGGTCCCGCTTTCCCCGGTAATGAGCACATTGGACTGTGTCCTCGAGATCATTTGTATGGTTTCGAAAATATTGTGCATTGCCTCGCTCTTGCCTATGATGTTGCTGAAGCGGTATTTCTGCCTGAGCTCGGACTTGAGGACGATATTTTCTCTTACCAAATCATATTTCTCGAGGGATTCACGGGTTACGGTCAGGAGCTCGTCATGATGTATCGGTTTTGTGAGGTAGTTGAAGGCACCCTTTTTCATGGCCTCGACAGCATTCTCGATGGTCCCGAACGCCGTGATTACGATAATAGGGATCTCGGGGTCTCTGGACTTTACATAGTCAAGCAGATCAATCCCGCTCTTTCCGGGAAGTTTCAGGTCGGTAATGACGAGATGATACGGACCATGCTTGAACTTTTCGGCTGCCTCCTCAAACGAGCGGGCGGTTTCCACCTCATGACCGTCTTCCTTAAGGGTAAGGGAGACGACCTTGAGAATATTTTTTTCGTCGTCAACAACCAGTATTTTGTGCGGACCCATAGTTTTATACCGGGAGCCTGAGAATAAATTTTACTCCTTTTGCAACTGCGGTATCAATATGTATCTCTCCCTTATGTTCTTTGGCTATCCTTTCGACAATCGCGAGCCCTAATCCTGAGCCCCGCGTTTTGGTTGTATAGAACGGCTTGAAGATTTTTTCCTTTTCCTCTTCGGTAATCCCCTTGCCGGTGTCCCTGACAGATATATCCGCGTAAGATTTGTTGAGTTCAGTAGCCACCGTAATGGTGTCGCTCTCGGTTGAGGCATCCATTGCATTGATGAGGAGGTTCAGCACCGCCTGTTTTATCCTTGCAACATCAATTTCCATCTGAGGAATGTTTTCATCGGTAAGCAGCACGATTTCTATGTTTCTGTCTGTTGCCTCCTGGCGTATCAGGTCGACAACGGATTTGACAAGCGTATTTATATCGCCGGGTCTGACCTTCATGGGCGCAGGGCGCGAAAATGCAAGAAAATTTGATGTTATATCGTTCAGCCGTCTGACTTCTTCTTCTATGATGCCGAGGAACTCTGAGAGGATCTCGCCCTGGAAATTTTTCTTCAGGTAAGAGGTGGCAAGCTGTATTGAGTTGAGCGGGTTTTTGGTCTCATGGGCGACTGTCGTCGCCATTTCCCCGAGCATGGAAAGCCGTTCAAGCCGGTCTTTTTCGGTGTTTGCCTTTTCCAACTCCCCGAGATTATATTTCAGGTCGTCAACCATTTGGTTGAAAACCTCTATGAGTTCGTAGATTTCGTCCCCGCAGGATTCCTTGTAGACAACGCACTTCCTGCAGTCGCCGATCTTCTGCGCAAACTGCCCCTGGACCTCACCGTGGCAGAATGTCCCGGCGATAGCCCAGCACCTGAGTTTCCCATAGGAAGGACAGTCGGTCATGGTGCACCCGAGACGTTCCCAGCATTTGACGATATTTTTGTTTTCCGCTTCAACTTCCAGGTTCCCTGACTGTATTTGATGCATGGTGTCCTTGAGGTTTTTCAGGGGTTTTGTCAGCCGGCTCGAAACCACAAAAGCACCGGATATACCCGCAGCAACCATGATGCCGGTGATGAGGTAGATATAACGCCTTAATTTGGATATTCTCTCCTCGATCAGGACATCGATGTCTTGTACCGAGAAGGCAACGACAGAAGCCCCGAGGATTTCATCGTGGATCTTGATCGGGACCGAGAACTGCTGGATCAGCCCTTCGTCTGCCTTATATTCCCTGATAAACTCGTCTCCCTCTGATGTCTTCTGCAGCATCTCCTGATGCTGTTCGCCGCCGAGCCGGGACCCGAGGATCGACCGTGTGGTGTGGGCAACTACCGTGCCGTCCCGGTCAATAATCATGGCATAGGTGCAGGAGGTAGCATCTAAAATAGTGGTTACCAGCTTATCGAGCCTGAGAGGGTCAAAAATAAGCAGGGATTCAATCGAGTCATGAGCAAGGTTTCGGGTCATGAGCAGATTGTTGTCAAATGTATTCTGCCTGAGGGCATCCCTCTGGTAATTGATGATGAGGGTAGCAACGGCAACCATAATGACTAAAATCAGGAGGGTAACTGCGATTGAAAACTTCAGGCCAAGATTGAGCCTACCTGTTTTCATATTTTCTTATCCAGGCCCTGAGGCTGTCAAAGTCGCTGTCGTCCGCAGCTTTGAAGCTCTGTACCTGTGCAGCCCTGAGAATATCCTTTTCATGCAGGTCAAGAAGGACCTGCCGGACATGGGCGATAAGTTTTGCATCAACCTTTCTGGTGGATGCAAACGGCCAGTTCGCAATATATGGAGTAGTTGCCAGGATATTTATTTTCGACAGATCGATTTCTTCTTCCAGCACCTTAAGCGCTGATTCCCTGACAAAACCGGCATCTGTTTTCCTTGTATAGACATTCAGGATGACTTCCTCCTGTTTCTTGCCCTCTATCAGGTGCAGGTCTTTCATGACATCAATGCCTTTTTCATACAGGAACAGTTTCTGGGCCAGGAACCCTCCTGCAGACCTGAATGACACGACCATGACATTTTTCCCGATAAGATCATTGATTGACTTCACCTGACTTTCCCGGTGTGTAATGATGATCCCCCGGAAGATGTCCCCGGACTGCTCGAGCACTGTGTTGGCGAATGCATTCAGGAATCCCTTGTCTGCAAGCTGTATGTAAATGTAAGGGTTTGAATATGAAAAGTCGGCTTCTGCTTTTTCGATGATATCAAAGAAATCCTCAAAGTCTTTCGGTATAACCAGCTTGAACTCCCGTCCTGTTTTGCTGCTGAGGTATCTCATGAGCGGGTCGAACCGGTCAAAAAGGGTTATGGCAGAATAGAGCGGCAGAATTGCTACCCTGATCGAGCCGGGCTTGTACTCCAGGTAGTTCTTTCCGGTGAGGTTCCGTATCATCACCCTGACAACATCGAAATCCCTGTCGACCACAGCGGCAAATCCGTTTATATCCTCCAGGACTTTCAGCAGGTCGGGGGTCTTGTCCCTGTTGATCGAGAGCAGTGCAGCCCTTGTCTTTGAAAGCAGATCTTCCGGCAGTCTGCTGTTGGCGATCACTGAGAACTGGGGGATTGCTTCGGATGTTTTTATGATTTTCAACCCGTCATTGATGTATTTCAGCGCTACGTGTTCACTTACCCCGCCGATTTCGTGTTTTTTCGCAAGGACTGACAGTGCGATCCTGTCCTCATTCTCAAGAAAGTCGACAGACTGAAAATCCTCAATCGAAAGGCCGACCTCCTTAAGCATGACAGCAGGGATAAGGTAGGAAGAAGAGGAACTCTTGTTGCCGAATGCGAGCTTTTTCCCCTTGGCATCGATGATTTTATGTATGGACGAATCCTTCCTTGCAACAATAGCGCTCTTATAGGTTGATGCATTGCTGAGGACGGCCTTGGCAAGAGGAACAATTTTGTATCTGCTTTTTGCTTCGCAATATGCTGAAGGGTCCAGATAGGCGAGATGGGCTTCCCCGGTCCCGATGCTCTGTATGGCCTCCTGATAGTTTTCGGCAACCTTGAGTTTTATCTTTCGTGAGAGCTGCTGCTCAAGGTATTTCTTGAGGGGAAGGAAGTTCCGGTACATGGAAGCTGCATCCTCGACCGGCAGTATTATAAAAACAAGCTCTGCGGTGTTGTCAGAAAGAACGGACGCACTCCTGGTCCCTTCTGCTGGATGAACCTGATAGAACGACAGGGCAGAGAAAAACATAAAAACCAGCATAACCTGCTTCATAATTTTTATCTTAACATAAACCGGCAAACGCAATTCTCCCGGGTGTTCGGGAGACTGTCAGTGCAACAGACAACGGATTTGTCCGTTTCAGGACCGCTTTGATTATCTCGTTTGTAACAAACCCTTCAAATCAGGATATTCTGTTTGGCATTCAAATTGCTTTGAAATTTTAGATAAAAGAAGTCGCGTCATGGGTTAAAGGAGGGGGTGCCGTTACCGGACTCGCATTATGTCAGAGCCTGCAAAAGCCAGAAAAAACGACAAGACACTTGATTTAAAAGGGCTCAAGGGATCACGCCCTGAACTTATTACCATGGAAACGCTGGAGAATATGATGTCAGGGCAGATCCTGATGGTTATTTCCAATGACAGGAGAACACAGCAGTCGATTCCGCTCCTTTGTGAATCAAAGGGGTACCGCCTGATTTCAGTTGAAGAGACAGGCGGCACGCTGTATTTTACGATCCAGCGGTAAGGTCAGATTTCCTCCTGCATGGCTGGTGTACTGCATCTGATCATCAGCCATGCTCCCCCTTTTTCGAATAGGCAGTTTGCCTGCAATAAACCATATTGAATTGGCCCAAACGGGACAATATAGCGTTGTGTATTGTGCCTTTTTGGCCAACGAGAAGG